>JBKECM010000034.1:0-2184 GCA_047974615.1 Lachnospirales bacterium | reverse complement strand
GATATCCAAGCCATTGCCCCTTGTAAAATAGGGTACTTAATATTTAATAAATCACAAATCTCGTTCATTTTTCACACCTCAAAAAAATTATCTATCCATTATATTTATATTAATTTTATATAGCAATATACAAGCTATATAAAAGAATTTTCATATTTAATAACAAAAGGGCTGTTAAATAAATTATAAAATAATTATTTATCAGTCCCTTTTGAAGTTTAAATAAATTTAAGGTTTAAACCTTATAAAATAAAACATATTTTTTAAACTTTTATCGAAAATATACTCTTTTAAATTTTACATAAACAAATGTATGTATTTAAAAATAGTATATAAAGCAATTTAAAATTAACCTTCGATACTTTTTATTAAGTCGCCGATAGTTTTAAGATTTTCTAAATCTTCGATTTTAACATCATATTTGTCTTCAACTTCGCTTACAAGTTGGAAAAGGTCAAGACTATCACAGTCTAA
This sequence comes from Lachnospirales bacterium, assembly GCA_047974615.1. Lineage (GTDB taxonomy): Bacteria > Bacillota > Clostridia > Lachnospirales > CAMZNU01 > JBKEBX01. Next base: position 1,710 of record JBKECM010000034.1, on the reverse strand, counting down.
TTCACCGATTAAATCAGTGTCAATTTTAATTGTTTCTTCATCAATACCAAGTTGCTCTGCAACCATTTCTCTAATTTCTTCGAACATTTTAGTTCCTCCATCATAAATAAAATTATATTGTAATAATACAGCTTCCAAAAGAGAAGCCAGCACCATAACCAGTAAGTAAAATTTTCTTCTTTGAACCTAAAACAAGTACATTGTTTTCTACGAGTTCATTAAGAGCAATAGGAATACTTGCAGAAGAAGTATTACCAAATCTATCTATATTTGAGTAAAATAATTCAATAGGTATCGCCGTTTTTTGGGATAAAACTTCAATTAGTCTAATATTAGCTTGATGAGGTATAACATAATCCACATCATTAATCTCTAAGCCATTTTCTTTTAACATATTTTCTATGTTTTTTGGTACATAAAGCGTAACTGCCTTTAATATGTCACGACCGTTCATATCTATAAAATCAATTTTAGGTTCCGGGTCACTATTAAAAGGACTTCGATTTTTTATATGCTTTGCACTTAAAGACATTGCATATGAGCTAACAGTTTCAAGCTTGCTACCAAATAAAGTTTCATCTTGTTCTAGCAAAACGCAACCTGCGCCGTCACCGAATAAGATACAAGTATTTCTATCTGTAAAATCGGTAATCTTAGACATAGTTTCACATGATATAAGTAATATTCTTTTAATTCTATCAGAAAACAATCCATTAGCGATTGTTAAGCCATAAACGAAACCAGAGCAAGCAACAGACATATCAAAACTAAAAGCATTAATCGCTCCTATACGTTCTTGTACAAGTGAAGCAGTAGATGGCGTTAACATATCTGGTGTCATAGTAGTTAAAATTATGGCATCAATAGTTTTAGGATCTATATTATATTTCTCAAGTAATTTTTGTGATGCTTTAGTAGCTAAATCCGATGTTTTTTCATCAGTAACAACACGTCTTTCTTTTATACCAGTTCTCGAAAAAATCCATTCATCTGACGTATCAACCATTGTTTCCAAATCTGAATTTTTTAAAATTTTTTCTGGTGTATAGGCTCCAACACCTATTATTTTCATATACACACCTCTGTTTAAAATATATTTTGATATCCAAAGTATATTCCATTTATCTTAATTTGTCAATACTTTTGATAAAAAAACCTTGTATTTACAACGAAAAAATGAAATAGCCCTTACAAAACTTATTTAGTTTAAGTATGAACAAATACGAGGGTGCTGATAAAGGATAGAAAAAAATATTACTGCACAAAAATTACCCTCGACTTAATGATTTGCTTAGCAAATTATTTTGCATGTAGCATAAAATTAGCACTCGTTCCTCGCTGATTTTATGCTATCTCACTATTTTTCTGCCATTGTCATTAGTAATATTTTTTTCTTTTTTGACTTTTTCAGCACCCTCTTTTACTATTTTTTGCCATAGAAAAACCCCTTAAAGTTTTCAGATAATATAAGATTAACAATCTTTGTATTATCTATCTACTTAAGGGGTTTGGCATTATCGAAAAATGAAATGCTTAAATATTAAGCTTCAAAGCCTTTTGATCCACTATCAACATATTCATCAAGACCTTTTTTACCATAGGTTAAGCCTGCATAAACTTTTTGAGTTTTTTGCATAACTGATTGGTTGTTATCTTCGATTGAGCTAAAACTATCGGCTATAGGTTTTAAAAGTAATTTTACATCATTTA
>JBKECM010000027.1:0-22823 GCA_047974615.1 Lachnospirales bacterium | reverse complement strand
CATCTATAAAGGAAGGTGCTGAAAAAGGTTAGAAAAAAATCATACTCAGCAAAAATTAGCTTTCGATTTAATTTTTTATTACATAAAAATATGCAAATACGCTCGCATTATTTTTGCTTACGTTCCCAGTACTATAATTTTTTCTTTTTTGACTTTTTCAGCACCCTCCTATAAAGTTTACTGCATTAATTTTTGGATACCTTTTCAGCACAATTTTTATATTAAATATTTGCAACGATTAAATCACCTAAAACTTTAGTTGTAACTTTTTTAGTACCGTTCACATATATATCTTCTGTTCTATAATTTTGTTCTAAAACCTTTGTTACTGCATTTTCTATTGCTTCTGCCTCCTCTAAAAGATTAAATGAATATTTTAACATCATAGCTATAGATAAAATAGTACCAATAGGGTTTGCAATATTTAAACCTGCAATATCTGGTGCAGAACCATGGATAGGCTCATATAAACCAACTTTTGTAGCACCTAAGCTTGCAGAAGGTAATAAGCCTATAGAACCTGTAAGTTCAGAAGCTTCATCAGATAATATATCACCAAAAATATTTGATGTAAGTAAAACGTCAAATTGGTTAGGGTTTTTTATAAGTTGCATAGCAGCATTGTCCACATACATATGTACTAGTTTTACATCAGGATAATCTTTTGCCACTTCTTCTACAACACGACGCCATAGACGAGATGACTCTAAAACATTTGCTTTGTCTACGCTTGTAACAATCTTTGAACGTAATCTTGCGATATCAAAAGCATTTATTGCAATACGCTTTACTTCTTCATAGGAATATTGTTCAATGTCATAAGCTGTTTCACCAAGGTCCGTAGTTTTTGTACCTTTTTCGCCAAAATATATTCCACCAGTCAATTCACGTACAATAAGAATATCTATACCATCTTTAACTAGTTCATTTTTAAGTGGACAAGCATCTTTTAAGGATTTATGTAAAATAGCAGGGCGTAGGTTTGAATATAGGTTTAAAGATTTTCTAAGGGCAAGAAGTCCAGCTTCTGGTCTTTTTGAACCTTCAAGTTTATCCCATTTATACCCACCTATAGCACCAAGTATCACACTGTCACTTTTTAAACAAACATCAATAGTTTCTTGAGGTAATGGAGTATCGTATTTGTCTATAGCACAACCTCCAGCTAAAACTTCTGTATAGTTAAAGTTATGGTTAAACTTTTCACCGATTTTATTTAAAACTTTTACACCCTCATCAACGATTTCAGGGCCGATACCATCACCTTTTATAAGTGCTATATAATAATTCATAAAAATCCTACTTTCTATTTTAACTATTTTACAAGTAGATATTAATTCCTAAAAATTTATATTTCTGTTCTTCATTATCTAAAACCTGTAATTTTCCATTTCACTTTAAAAACCTTTTAATAAGAGGGTGCTGATAAAGGATAGAAAAAAATATTACTGCAAAAAAATTAATTTAGGAGTTTTTCAATAAGATAATATCAATTTTTTCTTTTGACTTTTTCAGCACCCTCACTATTTTTGTGCCATTGTCATTAGTAATATTTTTTTCTTTTTTGACTTTTCAGCACCCTCTAATAAAACTAATTTTTTGTATGTTGTATCAATCCACCTTTTTTGATTATTTCTTGAATAAATTCAGGAAAAGGTTCAGCTTGATATTTCTCATTTTTTGTTAAATTTGTAATGATACCACTATTAAAATCAACAGACACTTCATCACCACTCACAATGTTATTTGCAGCTTCCTCACATTCTAATATAGCAAGACCAGTATTTATAGCATTTCTATAAAATATTCTAGCAAAGGTTTTAGCTATAACAATAGAAATACCAGAAGCTTTTATTGCTATAGGTGCGTGTTCTCTTGATGAGCCACAACCAAAATTATAGTCAGCGACAATAATGTCACCCTCTTTAACTTTTTTTGAAAAAGTAGGGTCAATATCTTCCATACAATATTTTTTTAATTCTTCTGGGTCAGATGAAGTTAAGTATCTAGCAGGTATAATTACATCAGTATCAACGTTATCACCGTATTTAAAAACATATCCTTTTGCGATCATAAAAGCACCTCTTATAAGTTTTCAGGGTTTGAAATAAAACCAGTTAAAGCAGAAGCAGCAGCAACAGCAGGGCTTGATAAATATACTTCCGAAGAAGTATGCCCCATTCTACCTACAAAGTTACGGTTAGTAGTAGAAATTGCCTTTTCATTTGCAGCAAGTATTCCCATATGTCCACCTAAGCAAGGGCCACAAGTAGGAGTAGAAAAAACAGCTCCAGCCTCTATAAAAGTTTTAACAATGCCAGTTTCTAAGCATTTTAGGTATATATCTTGTGTGCCGGGTAAAACGATAACACGAACACCCTTTGCAACTTTTTTTCCCTTTATTATATCAGAAGCTATTAAAAGGTCTGAGTATCTACCGTTAGTACAAGAGCCGATAACAACTTGGTCTATCTTGATTTCCCCAACTTCATCTATAGTTCTAGTGTTGTCCGGTAAGTGAGGAAAGGAAACCGTAGGTCGTATAGTAGATAAATCTATTTCCATAGTTTGTTCATATATAGCATTCTCATCAGGTGAAAAAACTTCATATTCACGTGTAGTATGTTCTTTTAAGTACTCTAAAGTAAGTTCATCTACGGGGAAAATACCGTTTTTCGCTCCAGCTTCAATAGCCATATTTGATATAGTAAATCTATCGTCCATAGTTAAGTTCTTTAAGCCATCACCTGAAAATTCCATAGATTTATATAATGCACCGTCAACACCGATTTTACCTATTATATGTAAAATTATATCTTTACCACTAACAAACTTTGTAGGTTTACCCTTTAAAACAAAGTTAATAGCAGATGGTACTTTAAACCAAGTCTTTCCAGATGCCATAGCACAAGCCATATCTGTACTTCCTACTCCTGTAGAAAAAGCACCAAGTGCCCCATATGTACAAGTATGAGAGTCAGCACCTATTATTACATCACCGGGTACAGCTAAACCTTTTTCAGGTATAAGGCAATGTTCTATTCCCATATCACCAACATCAAAAAAGTTTGTAATACTATAATCATTTGCAAAACATCTACATTGTTTTGAATGTTCGGCAGATTTTATATCTTTATTCGGCGTAAAGTGGTCAAGGACTATAGCCACTTTGTCCTTATGAAAAACATCTTTTACACCGATTTTGTTAAATTCATTTATAGCAACAGGTGTTGTAACATCATTACCTAAAACTAAGTCTAAAGTACATTCAATAAGCTGACCTTCTTTAACATAGTCTAAATTAGAATGTTTGGCTAATATTTTTTGGGTCATAGTCATTCCGTTTTTCATAAAGCAAGCCTCCTAAAATTTATTTTTTTGCCCAAGACATCATTTCTCTAAGTTCTTTACCAACTTTTTCAACTTGATGTTCTTTTTGTAAGCGTCTTGTAGCGTTAAAGTGAGCACGACCTGTTTGATTTTCAGCTATCCAGTTTTTAGCAAAAGTACCGTCTTGTATTTCAGATAAAACTTTTTTCATTTCTTTTTTTGTATCATCTGTAATAATACGTTTACCTGTTTCATAGTCACCAAATTCAGCAGTATCAGATATAGAATATCTCATATATTCAAGGCCACCTGCTACAACAAGGTCAATAATAAGCTTCATCTCGTGAACACATTCAAAGTAAGCACTTTCAGGTTGATAACCTGCTTCAACTAAAGTTTCAAAACCAGCTTTCATAAGTTCAGCAACGCCACCACAAAGAACAGCCTGCTCACCAAAAAGATCTGTTTCTGTTTCTTCTCTAAAAGTAGTTTGAAGTATACCACCTCTTGCACCACCTATACCTGCCGCATAAGCTAAGGCGATAGAGTGAGTATCACCAGAAGGGTCATTTTCCACTGCTATTAAACAAGGAACTCCACGACCTTCTTCAAATTGGCTTCGTACTGTATGACCAGGCCCTTTTGGAGCAACCATAAATACATTAACCCCTTCTGTAGGTACGATTTGACCAAAGTTAATGTTAAAACCATGTGCAAAGGCAAGATATTTACCCTTTGAAAGGTTAGGTTTAATTTCCTTTTCATAAAGTACTTTTTGTGATTCATCATTTATAAGTATCATAACTATATCTGCTTTTTTAGTAGCTTCTGCAGCAGTTAAAACTTCAAAACCTGCTTTTTCAGCTTTTTCCCAAGACTTTGAGCCATTATATAGACCTACAACAACTTTAACTCCTGAATCCTTTAAATTTAATGCATGAGCATGACCTTGACTTCCGTATCCGATAATAGCTACAGTTTTGTTATTTAATAATGATAAGTTACAATCTTTCTCGTAATATAAAGTTGCCATAATAGTAATCCTCCTTAAGATTAAATAATATTTTATAAGTTGCTACCACGCATAAGAGCAGTTACTCCAGTACGTGAAGATTCGATAATGTTAAATTTGCTTAATAGGTCGAAAACAGCATTGATTTTAGAGTTTTTACCTGTAACTTCGACTATCATAGAGTTTTCAGCAACATCAATAATGTTACCTCTAAATATTGTAATAATATGCATAACTTCATCTCTGTTTTCTTTATTTACTTCTACCTTAATGAGAGCAATTTCTCTGCGAACAGAGTCTTTTCCTGATAAGTCGAGAACCTCAACAACTTCAATAAGTTTTTCCAGTTGTTTTTTAATTTGTTGTATAAGTTCTTCATCGCCGAAAACTGCAATAGTAATTCGTGTGTAGTGTTCTTCTATAGTAGGTGCGGCAGAGAAACTATCTATATTAAAGCCACGTTTACTAAAAAGACCACTTATTCTACTTAAAACACCAAATTGATTTTCAACGAGTATTGATAAGACTACTCTTTTCATATATATAATTCCTTTCTATGTTTATTGTTAAGGGTAAAATTTAAATGCCCTTTTCTTCAAGTATCCGTACAATTAACAAAAAAGCCCCTTGCAAAAGCAAGGGGCGAGATAATCTCACGGTACCACCCAAATTCGTCAATACATATGTATTAACCTTAATTAGATAAAATAAACCTATAACGGGGTAAACGGCTATTTCTACTAAAAAGATTTTTCAAAATAGCAACATAAGACCAAAAGGTCTATATAGAGGGAGAAGTTATAATGGTTTTTATTAGCTTTCAGCAAACGCTAACTCTCTGGAAAAAACTTAACTATAACTTATGGCTCTGTCAAAGTTATTTAAATATTAATTAACACTGTAATATTATTTTTACAATATTGTTATTTTTGAAAATTCTAACATAGCATTTCATTTATGTCAAAATTTTTTTTAAAATTTTTTTTACTAAAAAAAGACAAAAATTTGTAAATATTATACATAAATTTTTACTAAATATTTTATATATATAGGTAATTTTTCACATTAACACAACTAAAAAAGCGAAATTGTTAAAAAATTACTAAATTACAAGAAGTAAAAGTTTTGAAATTTTGTTAGTTAATTATTGCAATTATTTTAAAAAACCTAAAATGCGTATTTTTTGATTGACATATTATAGGGAATGTTATACTATATAAAAAAACATATAGTTATGAAAGGAAAGTCTATTTATGAAAAAAATAAAAACTTATATGAATACCATTATTATGGGAATTATTAATTAGACTTTCATTAGAGATTAACTGATGAAGGTCGCTTTGCGTTACTTGCATCGGTTAATAATATAATATAACATTATATTAAACTTCCGAGTGCATACTTGGGAGTTTTTTTTGCAAAAAAAATTTTTGAAATTTGAAAAAAATAATTTTTCAAAATTATAGGAGGATAATATGAACAGTTCAGTAGTAAAAGATGGTGTTACAAAAGCACCACATAGAGCCTTACTTAAATCACTTGGGCTTATAGATGAAGAAATGAACAAGCCATTTATAGGTATAGCTGGAAGTTTTAATGAAACTATACCGGGACATAAGCATATGAGAAGCTTAATAGATGAAATAAAAGCTGGTATAAGACTTGCTGGTGGCGTACCTTTTGAATTTGATGTAATTGGAGTATGTGATGGCCTTGCTATGAACCATAGTGGTATGAGTTATTCCTTAGCTTCAAGACAAAATATCTGCGACAGCATAGTATTGCAAGCAAAAGGCTTTGCTTTTGATGGAATGGTATTTTTACCAAACTGTGACAAAATAGTGCCGGGTATGTTGCTTGCAGGTGCAAAACTTAACCTTCCAAGTATTTTTGTATCTGGTGGGCCTATGTTAAAAGGTAAAGTAGACGGTAGATATATAGGTTTATCAGAAATGTTTGAGGCTGTAGGAAAAAGAGTAAGTAACGTTATAGATGATTGTAAGTTACTTGAATATGAAAACAATGCATGTCCTACTTGTGGTAGCTGTTCAGGTATGTATACGGCAAATACAATGAACTGTCTATGCGAAGCCTTAGGTATAGCACTACCATATAACGGAACAACTCCGGCAGTTTTTTCAAAAAGAAATAGGCTTGCAAAGGAATCAGGGGTACAAATATTAAAGTTAGTTGAAAATAACGTAAGATTTAAAGATATCGTAAATGAAAACTCATTGAAAAATGCAATAAACTGCGATATGGCTATGGGTGGTAGTACAAACTCTATTTTACACTTAATGGCACTTGCAAAATATTTAAACTTAGAATTTGACCTTGAAACTTTTAATAATATTTCAAAAAATACTAAACAAATAGTAAAACTATCTCCTGCAAATAGTTATTTTATTGAAGACTTTGATGAAGTGGGAGGTATACAAACTTTAATAAACGAGTTAAATAAACAAGGACTAATAATACCAAATCAAACTGTAAACTTAATCGACTGTGTTACTCGTGCAAATATTGTAGCAAAAGAAATAGATAATGATGTAATCCGAGATTTTAGTAATCCATATCTTGATAATGGTGGTTTAATGATTTTAAGAGGTAATATAGCAACAGAAGGTGCAGTTGTAAAGGTGGGTGCTATAAAAACTATGGTAAATGCTTTTACAGGAGTAGCTTATGTTTTTGAAAACGAAGAAGATAGTATGACTTTTTTAACTAAAGAAGATATAAAAACAAATACAGTAGTTGTAATAAGAAATGTAGGTCCAAAGTCAGGAAAAGGAATGCCTGAGATGTTAAGCCCAACTTCTATTATAAAAGGACGTGGTCTTGATGATATAGTAGCACTTATAACAGATGGACGTTTTTCAGGTGGTAGTAATGGAATGGTTGTGGGTCATATTTGTCCAGAAGCTTGCGAAAATGGTGCTATAGGAAAAATAAAAGATAAAGATATTATAGAAATAAACTTTGAAAAACAAGAGTTAAATGTAATAAATGTGGACTTAAATACACGTGAAAATAATCCGAAGTTTAGCAAAACAGATGACTATTTATCATTATATTCAAAAGTTTGTGAAAATGCGTCAAATGGTGCAGTAGTTATATACTAAAAGGAGAGCAAATGAAACTAGAAGATAAGGAACTAGAACTTAAAAAATGTTTAGAACAAGTAAAAAAAACCACAAATTTATTATATTCAAAAAGACTAAGTGAGTTAACGGATAACAATGTTTATTTTAAACCGGAAAACTTGCAAACTACAGGTTCTTTTAAAATACGTGGCTCTTTTTATAAAATATCAAAGATGCTTAAGGAAAGAGAAGTAAAAGGTCTTATATGTGCAAGTGCTGGTAATCATGGTCAAGGTGTGGCATATGCAGGTCGTGAATATAACCTACCTACCATTGTAGTTTTACCAAAAATAACGCCATACTTAAAGATAAATCTTATAAAAGGCTATGGTGCAGAAGCAGTCCTTTACGGTGATACATATGATGAGGCTTGCGATTATGCACAAAAATTAAATGAAGAAAAAGGCTATGAGTTTATACACGCTTTTAATGACGAAGATGTATCTTATGGTCAAGGAAGTGTTGCCCTTGAGATTTTAGAGGAGTTTCCAGATGTTGATGTAATACTTGTACCATGTGGTGGTGGTGGATTAATATCCGGCGTATGTCAAATAGTTAAAAAATATAAACCGGAAACTTTAGTATATGGAGTTGAGCCATACTATGCTGCCTCCGTTTCAGCTATGATAAAAGAAAATAAAGCAGTTAAGCTAGAAAAAATTAAAACTATAGCAGAAGGTTGTGCTGTAAAAGAGGCAGGAGAAAAAATCTTTCATAACTATAAAGATATAGTAAAAGACATAATAAAAATAAAAGATGAAGAATTAATATCAAGTTTTATAGATGTTGTAGAAGAAAATAAACTTATAGTTGAGCCATCAGGATTACTTACGGTTTCAGCAGTAAGATATTTAGACCTAAAGGGTAAAAACGTAGTATGTATTTTATCAGGGGGAAACCTTGATATTATGCAAATGTCTACTATGTTAGTACAAGGCTTAAAAGAAAAATCAAGAATTTTTAGTTTTAGTGTAATTCTAAATGATAAACCGGGAGAACTTTTATCTGTTGCAAATATTATAAGCGATAATAACGGAAACGTAGTCGCTCTTGACCATAACCAGTTTACAAACTTTACAGTTAATGATGAAGTAGAGTTACACGTGACAGTCGAAGCCTTCGGAGTAGACCACAAAAACCAAATTTTAGAAGCTTTAAAATTAAAAGGTTATGAAATAAAAGAAAAACAAAACATTCAAGAATCAAGAAATGTAAATATAAATTAAAAGAAATAATTTATTAGAAAGTAAGGTGAAACCTATGCTATTTAAAAGTACAAGAGGAGAAACAGATGTAAGAAGTACAGATGCACTTGTAAGAGGTATTGCACAAGATGGTGGCTTATTTGTACCTACACATATTCCAAAGCTTGACTTAAATGAGTTAAAGGATAAAAGCTATACAGAGCTTGCTTTTAAGATTTTAAGTACATTTTTAGATATAGATGAAAGCTATTTAAAAGAGTCTATAGAAAAAGCATACAAAACCTTTGAAAGCGAAAAAGAACGAGTTTGCCCTATAGTGACAACAAAAAACTTTACATATTTAGAGCTTTTTTATGGCAAAACCTTAGCTTTTAAAGATGTAGCACTTATTGTTTTACCTTATTTAATAACAGAAAGCTTTAAAGCAGAAAACATAAAAGAAAAAGTTTGTATTTTAACTGCCACGTCAGGTGATACAGGTTCAGCTGCAATATCTTGTTTTTCAGATATTGAAAATTTAAAAATCAATGTTTTATATCCAACACAAGGAATAAGTGAAGTACAACGTCTACAGATGACAACAACAACGGGTAAAAACGTGGAAGCTTGTGGCTTAAAAGGTAACTTTGATGATGCACAACAAAGTGTAAAAGAAATATTCAAAGATGAAAATGTAAAAAAAATAGCACTTGATAAAGGCTATATTTTATCAAGTGCAAACTCCATAAATATAGGTCGTTTATTACCACAAGTAGTATATTACTTTAGTGCATATTTTGATTTAGTAAAAGAAAAAGAAATCAAATTAGGTGAAAAAATAAATGTTTGTGTACCTACTGGAAACTTCGGTAATGTACTAGCCTCCTATATAGGTTGTCAAATGGGCTTGCCTATAGAACATTTCATTGTAGCCTCAAACGATAATAACATATTATCAGATTTTTTTAATAGTGGATTATATGATACAAAAAGAGAATTTAAAATAACCTCATCACCTTCTATGGATATTTTAGTATCTTCAAATTTAGAAAGACTAATTTATTATAAAACAGATGCTCAAAAAACCAAAGAAGCTATGACAAGTTTACAAAAAAATGGCATATTTGAAATTGATAAAAACCTATTTAAAGAGTTTTTTTCAGATTATGCAACAGATGAAGAAGTAGCAATAGAAATAAAAAAAGTGTTTGATGAAGAAAATTATTTACTTGACCCACATACTGCCGTTGGCTCTGTTGTAAGTCGTAAATTTAAAGAAAAGGTTAAGTCGGATAATAAAATTTTAATATCTGCAACAGCATCGCCTTTTAAATTTCCAAAAGCTATATGCGATGCACTTAATATTGAAACAAAAAACTTAAATGATTTTGATATGATTAATAAAATATCTGAAACCACAAAACTTAAAGTACCAAATATAATAAATGAAATAAAAAATGCAACAGAAGTACATAAAAAAGTTTTAGAAATAAAAGAAGTGAAAGATAATGTTATAAACTTTTTATAAAAAAAGAATAAGAAAAGTCAAATATTAATAAAAATTAAGGAAGTGCGATTTCAAAGCACTGGAAATTTTATGTAGTAATATTTACTTTTCTATATAACTTTCTTTAGGAAATTATCTTTTTTAGGTGAAAATATGGAAAAGTATAAAGTAAGAGTACCGGAAACTTCTGCAAACTTAGGTGCAGGTTTTGATGTTTTAGGACTAGCTCTTAATATATATAATCGTTTTACTATAAACCTTATAGATGAAGGAGTTATTATAACAGGTTGTGATAAAGAATTTCAAAACGAACATAACCTTGTATATACATCTATGAAAAATTTACTTGATAAAAAAGGCTATCGTAAAAAAACAGGATTTAAAATAGAAATAGAAACAAATATAAAAGAATGTAGTGGTCTAGGTAGTAGTGCCACTTGTATAGTAGGTGGTTTACTTCTTGGTGCAAAACTTTTAGAAAGAGAAAAAATTTTTGTTTCTAAGGAGGAGTTAATCGACCTTGCTATAGAAATAGAAGGACATGGTGATAATGTAGTACCAGCTTTTTTAGGGGCTTTAACGGTTATAATGAAAGATAAAAATAAATTCATTTATAAAAAAGTGGAAGTTTCAAAAAAATTTAGCTTTGCAACTATAACTTCAAATATAAAAAAAGAATCTACAAACCATTTAAGAGAGCTTTTAAAGAAAGAGATATCTTTACAAGATACAGTATATAATATATCTCATAGTGCTATGACGCTTTTAGCTTTACAAAGTGGTGATATTGACTTGCTTAAAAAATCTATGAAGGATAAAATACACGAGAAATATAGAAAAACTTTTATAGAAAACTTTGATATAATAAGGGAAAAGGCACAAGAACTAAACTGTTTATCTTTAAACATAAGTGGCTCAGGTCCATCATTGATTTTAATATATGATGAGAACTTTAAGGAAGAAGAATTTAAGGAGTTTTTAAAAACACAAAAAAATAATTGGATTTTCACAAAATGTGAAATAGATGAAAAAGGAGCTACATATGAATAAAATAAAAATAGGTTTACTAGGACTAGGTAACGTTGGTATAGGTGCAATAAAAATATTAAAGGAAAACTACGACCATATATACCAAAAGACAGGTGTAGAAATAGAAGTAAAAAAAATATTAGTTAGAGATTTATATAAAGAAAGAGATGTAACAATAGATAAAACTTTACTTACTCTTGACCCTTATGAAATATTAAATGATACTGAAATATCCATAGTGATTGAGCTAATAGGTGGAGAAGAACCAGCCTTAACTTACATAAAAAAAGCAATAGAAAACAAAAAACACGTTATTTCAGCGAATAAGCTTTGTATAGCAGAAAATATGGAAGAAATATTTAAACTTGTACGTGAAAATGAAGTTATGTTTAAATATGAAGGTTCTGTAGCAGGTGGTATACCTATTATACAAGGTATAAATGGCAGTTTAGCTGCAAATAAAATTGAGTCTATAATTGGTATAATAAACGGTACAACAAACTTTATTTTATCAAAAATGACAAATGAAGATAAAGCCTTTGATGAAGTTTTAAAAGAAGCTCAAGACTTAGGCTATGCAGAGGCAGATCCAACATCAGATATAGAAAACTTTGATGCAAGATATAAGTTAAAGATTTTATCAAAACTTGCCTTTGGATATTTACCAAAGGATATATATACAGAAGGTATAACAAAAATTGAAAAAGAAGATATTGCATATGCTAAAGAGTTAGGTTATATTTTTAAATCGCTAGCCTTAGGTCGTGTAAAAGATGATAAGTTAGAGCTTAGAGTTACACCTTGTATGATAAAGAAAAAACACCCTCTTGCAAATGTTTCTGATTCTTTTAATGCTTTACTAATAAAAGGTAATGCCGTTGATGAATTAATGTTTTATGGTCGTGGAGCAGGGAGTTTGCCTACTGGCTCAGCAGTTGTTTCGGACCTTATAACTGTAGTAAGTAATATGGCTAAAAACCAAATTGATATATATGAGGAATATTCTACTGTATATACAAATAGTTTAGTGCAACTAGATAAAGCAGAAAGTGAGTCAAAGTTTTATTTAAGACTAAAGGTTGTAAACGAGGAAGGCGTACTTGCTTTTATAACAGGCTGTATGGCAGAATTAGGTATAAGTATAAAGTCTATTATACAAAAGGAAGTTAACGATGAAGATGTATGTCAACTTGTTATATTTGTAAATAAAATAAAATATGGACAAATGGACAACTTGCTTAATCAACTTGAAAACTCAAAAAAAGTTGTAGATATATTAAATGTATTTTCTGTTTTATAAAAAATTGATGTTATTGCAAAATGCAATTATGGCAAGATTTGCGAAGCAAAACCAAGACGTTGAAAAATGCGACAGTTTCTAGGAATGGCTAAAAATTAAGCTTTGACGCGTACTAAAGGTATGCTAAAAGATGAATTTTTTGACAATGACAAAGAAAATGGTGTATTTTTAGGCGTTGCCAATTATGCCATGATTTGTGAAACAAATTCAAGACATTGAAATATATAAAAAAAAAGCTATAAACCTATGGATAAACAAGGTTTATAGCTTTTTTGCAGTTTATTTTAAAAAGGATTAATCTCTTTTTGTTATTTCAACACTAATAGCAGAATTTAAAAGTTCTCTTGAAAAAGAAAGTTTACCTGACATATTTGTTTTTTCTATACCTAGGTTTTCACCTTCAACGATAATAGTATAAGTTTGGTTTTCGAGAAGTTCTACAGTTACCTTTGTATCTTTATAACCTTCAATATTAAAAGTTACTTTTTCTAAATCGTAGTTAAAGTTATGTATTGTAGCACCCGGTACTGTTTCAATAAGAAACTTTTCGTTTTTCTCAAGACGAGTAACGTCCGTATGTGTCTTACACTTATATAAATCTTCGTTAAAAGATACATCAGAAATCTTTTGTTTCTCTTTAGCTACATAGTTTCCAAAACTTAATGTGTTATCATCGTTAATTTGTAATATTTTTTCAATAACTGCCATTTGTTTTACCTCCGCTTTATTTTATATTTACAGTGCAACCTTGTAACATACTAATTTAAAGTATTTATTATTATGTTGCTTAATAAAATTACTTTTTAAAAATATCAAATTTTGTAATATTTTTTATATTTTAAGTATACCATATAATAAATTAAGTTACAATTTATTTTTAAACTTTTTATATAATTATTATCTTTTTATTAAAAACTTTGAAAAAAGAGTCACAATTTTGCTTTTACAACATATTATATATATATCTTAATCGGAGGTTAATATATGGGAGAATATCATATAGTGGGTAACTACAAGATGAATGGCGAAATAAATGTACATGGTGCAAAAAACGCAATTTTGCCTATTTTAGCTGGCACTATTTTAGTTGATAGTGAAGTTGTGATAGAAAACTCTCCGAAAATAAACGATACACTAATAGCCCTTGAAATGTTAAGAAGGCTAGGTAGTGACCTTAGCTTTTCAAAAAACACATTAAAAATAAACAATAGTACTTTAATTTCAAATGCTATTGATGAGGAGTTAGTAAGTCAAATGAGGTCTTCTATTATATTTTTAGGTGCATTAATAGGAAGATTTAAAGAATGTCAAATAGGTTTTCCCGGAGGTTGTGAACTAGGTGCAAGACCTATAGATTTACACCTAAAAGGCTTAAAAGCATTAGGTGTATATATAACAGAAAAACATGGAGTTATATATGCAAAAACTAAAAAGCTAAAGGGTGCAAAAATAATACTAGATTTTCCGAGTGTAGGTGCAACAGAAAACATTATGCTTGCAGCAGTATATGCAGAAGGCGAAACAATAATATATAATGCAGCAAGAGAACCCGAAATCGTAGATCTTCAAAACTTTTTAAACTGTCAAGGTGCAAAAATAAGAGGTGCAGGAACTGATAAAATAGTAATAGAAGGTGTCGATAAACTTTATGGCAAACCATACAAGATTATGTCTGACCGTATAGTAGCAGGAACATATCTTGTGGCAGGTGCAATAACTGGTGGTGATATAATTTTAAAAGATGTAGATTTGCCATCTATAAAGCAAATATCCTATAAACTAGAGGAGTCCGGGTGTATAATAAAAGAGTATGAAGAAGATAATATAATTTCTTTAAAAGCACCAGAACGTTTGAGGGCTATAGAAAAACTTACTACATTACCATATCCCGGTTTCCCTACAGATATGCAGTCACAGATGATGACTCTTATGACTGTGGCAGAAGGCACAAGTATACTTGTAGAAACCATATTTGAAAGTCGTAACAAGCATATAAATGAACTTGTGAAACTTGGTGCAAAAATAACTTTATCAAATGATGGTATGACAAGTATAATTAAAGGTGTAGATAGGTTAAATGGCACTGTTGTTTATTCAAAGGACTTAAGAGGAGGTGCAGCTTTAGTTTTAGCTGGGCTTGTAGCAACAGGAAATACGGTAGTTAAAAATAGTATATTTATAGACAGAGGTTATGAAGATATCGCCAGAGATTTAAGTTTGTTAGGTTGTAAAATAAAAAAGGCAGAGGATTATTAAAAAAATTTGGCAATAGTTTATTTTAATATTGCCATACATAAAATAGTTTTTGTATAAATACTAAAAAAATGTAAATACTTTATGGTAAAAGCTTTGGAGGTATTTATGGAAAAAATTAAAATAGGAATAATAGGTTTAGGTATGGGTTTTGATAGATTACACCTACCGGCACTTAAACGACTTACAGATAAATATGAAATTGTAAGTATATGCGATGTAGACAAAGAACGTTTAGATTTATACAAAGTAGAACTGAATATAGAAGATAAGCTTGCCTATAGTGACTATAATGAAATGTTAAAAAATAAGGATATAGAGGCAGTTTTAACTATAGTACCTATAGAAGAAAACTTTGAAACTGCAAAAGCAGTAATATCTACTGGAAAACATTTATTAGCTGAAAAACCTTTTGCAAAAAGTGTGGAGAGTGCAAAAATTCTTCTAACCTTAGCCGAAAGACAAAAAATAAAAGTACTTGTAGCTGAAAATTTTCGTTATCATGAAGAACTAAAAATTATAAAAAAAATTATAGATGATAAGACTATAGGAGAACCAGTATATTTTATAGATAATAATATATATGACTTTAATGAAGATAAGAAAAAAGATACTTTTTCAAGCCGAGATTGGCGTCAGCACCCAAGTTTTATAGGTGGTACTTTTTTAGATGCTGGAGTACATCACATAGCAAAGTACAGATACTTATTCGGTAATGTGGACAAGCTTTGTGCCTTTGGTCAAAAATTAGATAACCTCGATACAGCAGAGTTTAGTAGTATAAATGCTTTATTAAAATTTTCAAATAAAGTAACAGGTCATTACTCTTTTTATAATATTGGAAAAGAAACTCAAGCACCTCTTGTAGGTTTTAGAATATTTTTTACAGAAGGCGAAATATATCTTGAAGATAAAAATTGTGGTTTTATAAATTTAACTTATAAGGACAACCGTCACGAACTTATATCCTATAAAACAGGTGAAGGCTATTATAATGAGTGGCTAAATCTATATGAAGCAATAAAAGAAGATAAAAAAATTGAATCAACTATGGAAAAAGAAATTGGTGATATGGTGGTACTTTTTGAGATATTAGAAAGTATGGAAAATAATGCGAAATAATAAGGCAACGTTGCAAAAGAAAAATCAAAAGTCGTAAAGCCGTAGTTTTGTAAAGAACCCAAGGAACAAGTGCGACAAAGTCGTTTTCACGTAGTGAAAATTACGAGATGAAAATAGATTTTTCTATATTTTGCAATGAAGCCATAAGAGTATAAACATAAACTTTAGTTTAACATAGGTTTATGTATAGTTCATATAGATTACACCCTAATTTAACAAAAACTCAACTGTTAGATAAATTTGCAATTATGCCATATTTTTTAAAAAACGACCTAGTAAAGTTAGATTTAAATCTAAGGTTAATGGGAAGTGCTGAAAAGGTTAGAAAAAAATTATACTACACAAAAATTAGCGTTCGACATATATTTTTATTTCATAAAAATATGCTAGTTGCATAAAATTAGCGTTCATACTTCACTTGTTTTATGCAATCTCACTATTTTTGTTTACGTTCTCACTACTATAACTTTTTTCTTTTTGACTTTATCAGCACCTAACGTTAATGGTCGTTTTTTTATTTTATTTTTCTAAAAGTATTGGATTTTCTCTCTCATATTTTAACATAAAAAATGTCTTACTGTAAAAAGGTTCATTTCTATTAATAGGATAATATAATTCAAGTACATCTTCATTTACATCAAAGTGTTCACATAAATAACCTAAGGAATCAGAATTTATATCAAAACTTAAACTATGATACTCTTTATCAATATGCAATCTATAAAAGTATATTTCATCACCATAAGATTTTTCAAAATCCTCAGCTGTAATATCAAACTTTTCAAAGTTTAATTTTGTACAAAGATAGTCGTTGCCAACATAAGCACCTATTATATAAATCATTACAAAGGATATAAATGTATATTTATAAAAATTTACACCTTTTGTAAGTTTTAAAATAGTAATAACCATTGTAATAAGCTCGAATACTAAAAATAAAGTAGCATAGTTTCTATCTATTGTATATCCATATTCAGATATATACATATAAATTCTCATTAAACCATTGAAAATAAAAAATATATTTGATAAAAATATTATAAAAAAGTTTATCTTAAATACACTGCTTTTAAAATCAACTTTTGTAAATTCAGTTATGACAAGTACTACAAATAAGTTTATTATAGTTATAGCAACTGTTGGGAAAAACCCATAGTGAGCATATTCATAATAGTCAAAGCCATCTGGTAAAACTAAAAATCCATACTGAAATATATATTGTACTTGGATAAATAAAAATATAATATAAAGTATATTAAGTAAAGTTAAAAAAGTACTTGCAACAGTACTATTAAATTTAAAAGGTGTAAAATCATTTACTTTTTCTTCACGTGACTTGTATATTTTAAAACTATATGATATAAAAACAAATACAGCAATAAGAAAATAAAATATTCTATATAAAAAGTAACTATTTATAAATTCTAAGTCAAAAAAAATGTTTATTGTTTTTTCAAAGTTACTATCTATACTAGTTAAAAGAATAACTACAATAAATACAAAAGGTATGGCTATTATAATACCTATTGCTATATTTTTTAGTACCTCAAGTTTTTTAGAATCATTTTTTATTTGAAACACTTCACTTATGGAATAACTTATGGTTTCTATAGAAACAAAAAAGTTTTTAAATATTCGCAAAAATATGTCAAGACCGTAATAGTTTGCGTAATTTATATTTGTAGCCTTTGTTAAAAAAAGACTGAACAGCAAGTGTATAGCTAATATATTTAATAAATGGTAATTTGTTTCAAAAAAACTATTTGATAAAGCTATAAGATTTATAGCTACAAGTAACCATATGGCTTTTTTATTTACAAAAAGCTTGAGTTTATTTAAATATACACATAATATTATTGATAAAATAAAAGTATATATAATTAACCCTATATAACCTTGATACTCACTTGAGAAAAATATTGTAGTAAGTAAAGCTACAACACAACTTAAAGCTAGTAAAACCTTTAAACTACTAAGGTTTTCTTTTACAAAAGTTAAATTCTCATTAGTTTTTTTTATAGGTGAAAGTATTAAATCCTTTTCATTTTCCTTGCTCATATTTTCAGTATCTGTTGTTATATCTGTATTTTCTGTATTGTTTAGTTTAAGTTTCATATCCATTTATTTTTCCTCCACATATTCAAGTATATCCTTTGGTTGACATTCTAAAACTTTACATATTTCTTCTAAAGTAGAAAATCGTATAGCTTTTGCCTTATTTGTTTTTAGTATAGATAAATTTGTTGTAGAAATGCCTGTTTTCTTTGATAATTCATTTAAGCTCATTTTTTTCATAGCCATAGCTACATCTAAGTTTACCACAATCATAGATAATACCTCCTATATGAGGGTGCTGAAAAAGTCCAAAAAGAAAAAAATATTACTAGATAACATCGACAGAAAAATAGTGAGATTGCATAAACTTGGAAATTTATTGCCATTAGTTTATGAACTTGCGTGTTTTAACTTCGTTAAAACACAAGGCGAACGCTAATTTTTCTGTAGTAACGAGGATAATTTTCAATTAGAAAATGAAAATTTTTTAAGCATCTTCAAAGAAGTGCGACCTTACGAACAAGCAAAACAACGATTTTGCGTTAAGTGAGTAAGGAAAAAGTCAAATGACCTTTCCTCAGTTACGGCTTTCGCCGTAACTTTCGGCAGATTAGCCATCACCTAAGACTACGCTTAGTGGCGAGGCTAATCTGTACGATTGAAATTATCTTATTGAAAAACTCTCAAATTAATTTTATTCTTTCCTTTTTCAGCACCCTTCCTCCTATATAGTCATATCGTTTTCTTCTTTTAGAAAAACTGATAGTTTAAATAGTTGGCTGAACACATAACAACATAGACCAGCAATACCGAATACAAAAATAAGTATAATTGATGCTAAAATATATGTTGTAGTTGTAATAAATAAAAATAGTGCAATAATTAATATTAAAGTTATAAATTCACATATGCAAGCTATTTTTTTTAAAGATTTTTCATTACTACTAATAAAAGGATTACCAGAAGATATGCTTTGAAAAACTTTTATTACCTCGAATACTATATATAAACAACATAACCCTATTAGTATAATAATGAATGTATACTCATTTTGGTTTGGTATATGCATAAGTCTGACAAAACCTCTTACAAAAAATAAAGAAATTCCCCCTATTACTAGTAAAAAATACAAAAACACTTGTGTTATTTTTGCGATTTTGCTTAATTCCATATTTATCCTCCGTTTTTTTCTATATAATATCATAGAGTATTACTAATGTCAATATATTTTTTACGATAATCATAAAAAATATATTGATTATAATTATTTTCTTTTTATAAAAAAAGTTACAAGTTATGTATAACTTGAAAAAAACTGGTAATAATCTATATATCACATTATAGAAAGGTGTACGAAATGATAAAAAAACATATAACAAGAAATGATATTCAGCTTTTAGTAATATCAATAGTATTAGCAATATTAGTACTTTTTTTACATAACATTTACGAAAATAAGGAAGTTCAAAAAAATTTGCAAGATAACATAATAAGACTACATATTAGAGGTAAATCAAATTCTAGTGAAGACCAAAGCTTTAAGATATATATACGAGATATGGTTTTAACATATGTAGAAGAAAACTTGAGTAAGGGATACATAAAGGAAGATGTAGAAACATTTATAACAAGCAATATAGAAGCTATAGAAGATTATGTTGACTATTTAATAAAAAGTGGTGGCTATTCGTACACAAGTGAAGTTTTATTTGACTATGAAGACTTTCCACTTAAAACCTATGGTTTTATTACAGTACCTAAAGGGACATATAAAAGTTTAATTATAAACCTCGATAAAGGATATGGGAACAACTGGTGGTGTGTGGTTTTTCCTCCTTTATGCTATGTAGAAAGCGACACTCTAACTTTTAGTGATGAAAGTATAAAAACTTTAGAAACCATTCTTGAAGAAGAAACATTTAACAGCATAACATCAACAAAGGGTAATATTACAATGGATTTTAAAATATTAGAAATTTTTGAAAAAATGAAATAAGCTATGGCAACGTTGCAAAATTCAAGAAATGGCACATTACAAAAGAAAAAACCAAATTTTCATACTTTTTGACAAAGGCATAAAATGGCAAAAATACGCCATTTTCACAGTTTTTATCAAAGGCTCAAAGCCATTGTTTTAGGGCGTATTGGATTTGTTTCACAAATCTTAGCATAATTGCATTTTGCAATGATGCCACTTACAAAAAAAGCGATATAAAAGAATTTAATCCTTTATATCGCTTTATGTTTTATAAATTTATATTATCCCTTCATCGACAACTTCTTCGATGAAAAGTTTTAATCTTTCTATTCGATTCTTATCTACACTTAAAACTTTAAAATGGTAAATATATTTTTCATGTACGTCTTCAATTCGTTCATCTTTTTGAGGGAAGTAACCAAATAGACCTACAACATAACCACCTATACTTTCGAAATCTTCTGAGTTTAATGAAAGTTCAAGTTCGTCATTTAACTCATCAAGGCGTACCGTACCATCTATAGAATAATTATTTTCGGATATTTTATACACATCTGCTTCATGGTCATCGTCTTCATCAAAAATATCACCAAATATTTCCTCTACAATATCTTGTTGTGTAAGAAGACCTGCCGTCCCACCGTACTCATCAAGAACTATAGCCATAGAAATACGCTTATTTTTCATATCGGCAAAAAGTTTACCGATTTCTTTTGCTTCATATGTGAAGAAAGCTTCACGTATATAATTATTTAAATCAAAAGTATCTTCTTCTATACCAAAAACAAGGTCTTTAAGATACAATATACCTAATATATCATCAGAGTTTTCTCCATATACAGGTAAACGAGATAATCTTTCTTGTTCAAAAATTTCCATAACTTTCGCATATGAACTATCTTTTGAAATAGAAATAATATCTGTTCTAGGTGTCATAACTTGTGATGCACTAATTTCTCCAAAATCAAAGATTTTGTTAATCATAGTTCTTTCGTCTATTTCAAGTACCCCTTCTTCATGGGAAACATTAACGATAGTTTTAAGTTCAGATTCTGTAATAGGATCTTGCTTATCGCTTAATGATATTCCAAATATTTTTAGAAAAATAGATGAAATGGTATTAATAACAAAAGCTATAGGCATAAAAAGGTACATACAGAAATTTATAATAGGTGCAATAACTAAAGAAATCTTTTCGGATTTTGAGTTAGCTACACTTTTTGGTAAAACTTCACCAAAAATAAGTATTATAAAAGTAAGTGTTAAAGTAACAATAGCAACAGTATACTCTGTACTGTTAGCTGAAGATAAAGCAAGTTCAGTAGCCATAGATGAAGCTGCTATGTTTACTATATTATTGCCGATAAGTATTGTTGTAAGTAGCTTTCTTTGATTTTGCATAAGCTTCTCAACAACGACTGCACCTTTCACCTTTTCGTCTAACATATTTCTAAGACGCATACGGTTTAAAGATGTTAATGCTGTTTCTGATGCAGAAAACAACATAGATAAAAGTAATAGTCCCACTAAAATAACAATACTGGTCGAACTATCAAGACTCAATTAAATCACTCCCTAAATATTCATTATCATGTCAAATGCCCTTCCCATAACTTCGCTATGCTTTGAGGTGTAGAGCTAATCTGTACGATTAATTATAGTATCAAATCTACTATCTGTCAATGTTTTATACATAAATAGTTTAATTTAGTAGGCTATTTATCTATATTCTTATAAATTTTTGTTATTATTATACTATTTATTGTACTAAAATATACTTAATTTGCTATCTTGCTAGATTACAATATAACTATGGCTTCATTGCAAAATGCAATTATGCCAAGATTTGTGAAGCAAATCCAAGATGCCTACAAATTAGAATTTTTCAAGGAATGGCTAAAAACTAAACTTTGACGCGTACGTACTAAAGGTACGCTAAAAGATAAGGTTTTGACCAATAACACATAAAAAACTAATTTTTAGGCGTTGCAATATATTATTTTTACTTTTATTCATATAAAATTCAATAAGCCATTCAGTCTTTTTGAAAAAAGTTGGAGTTAACCCTATATTTAATGAACCTTAAAGACTGCTTTATGGTTTAATCGACTTTTTTAAGATGAACCTTAATTTTTATTATACATATAATAAAACTACAACGTTATAATAGGAGGTAAATTTATATGTATAATAAAACTTTATTTACAAGCTTTAGACCACCAAATAATAGTAATAATCACCATAATAGCAATCATAATGACCATCATAATGATGACCACCATAATAATAATAATAATAATAATAATAATGATAATGATGACTATATCAAAGATTATGGCAAAGAACCTTTAGTTATTGATATAGAAAAAGTTACAAAGGCAAATAATGCTTTTAGACGTGCTTTATGGACAGGTGATAAACTACAAATTACTTTAATGAGTATAAAAACCGATATAGGTCTTGAAATGCACCGTAATACAGATCAATTTTTGAAAGTCGAAGAAGGTTTTGGAACGGTTGTTATGGGTAAAAATCGTAATAACCTAAATAAAAAGTATAATATTCAAAAAGATACTGCTATAGTTATACCTGCTGGTACTTGGCACAATATATATAGCAACGGCAAAACACCTTTAAAGCTATACTCTATATACGCACCACCTCAACACAAAAAAGGAACATTACAATGGACGAAAAAAGATTCTCAAAGATAAGTATGTTTTGAATATACTTAAAAAAAATATGCTAATTATAAGGTGACCTCTAAAAACTCGCTTGATTTAATTTTTTTTTAAATTTTAAATAGTTCAAGAAAGCTTCGACAACGCATAACAGCGTATTTCTGCTAGGAGAAGCTGACGCAGAAATTTTGAAAATTTATAGAAAATTAAAAATAATGGGGTTTTTAGA
>JBKECM010000014.1:0-8248 GCA_047974615.1 Lachnospirales bacterium | reverse complement strand
TTAAGTTGTTTTTCTATATTTAACATTTAAAAACCTCCTACAGTTTATAAATCTATTATATCACTTTAGTTTGTAAATTTATAATGTATTTTGGTTAATTATTGACTTTTTCAGCAGTTTCATTTTTTAACTAATACCAATAATTTAATTTTAAATTATTTAAAAAAAATTTATATATAAGGAAGTTCAATAAACCTCAATGATACACAACTTAAATTATGTAAATTCAAAATAAAAAAATAAATACATAAAATTAAATTGGACTTATTTTGTTGAAACTTAGGTATTTAAAGTAATAAATATATTTTATTACAAAAAGAAATATAGTTTTGAAAATGAATTATACATAATGTAACCTCTAAATTTAAAGGAGATTTTAATGGGAAAAAATTTAAATATTAAATATTCAGCTTCTATGATGTGTGCTGATTATGGACATCTTGAAGATGAAATTAAAAAATTAGAAGATGCAGGGATAGATTCGTTTCATATAGACATTATGGATGGATTATATGTAAATAATTTTGGTATGGGAATACATGACTTAAAATATATAAGGTCTGTTACTAATAAACCTGTAGAATGCCACCTAATGATTCATGAGCCTGCTAGGTATCTTGAATTGTTTGCTAAATGTGATGTAAATGTTATATATATACACCCTGAAAGTGGTTATCAAATTGGTTCTACAATTCAACAAATAATTGAACTAGGAATGACACCTGCCATAGCAATAAACCCTACAACTTCGGTAGAAAGTATAATAGAAATTTTTAATATTGTTAAACGTGTTTTAATAATGGCAGTTAATCCTGGTCAAGCAGGACAAGTGTTTTTACCTTATATTGACAAAAAAATAAAAAAATTACTAGAATTAAAAGATGAATATGGTTTAGAATTGTATTGGGACGGTCATGGTTCGATAGAAAATATTGAAAAATATGGTCCATTTGGAATTGACGGATTTATTTTAGGTACAGCTACATTATTTGGTAAAGAAAGAGAATTTAAAGATATATTAAATGACTTAAGAGGCAAATAAAATGAATATTACAATAATTTTTGCAGAAGGAAAGGAGATTGCGAAGGGCAATATATTGAAGTTGGTAGCAAAAAAATCTTATGAATGCAACTATCTTTATAGTATAATAATAAATATGGATATGATGCCCATTGAATCAGGAAAATTCAAGTTTTATAGGTTAAGGTGAAAACATAATATGATTTAATACAAGGGGAAAAAATGAGAGTATTTGAAAAAAACAAGTTGAAGAATTTATTGAAACGTTAAATGAGGCTCATGATGAGATAGAGAATTTTTTAAAAAATAATTTAGAAAGTAATGTAATGCAGCTACTTGGTCAATGTCAAGATGCAATATGTTCAGTTTACGATTTTATTGTTGAAATTGAGGGTGACGAAAATTTAGTGTTAAATGAATTGTCAGATTATTATAAAATAGTTTATGAAATTTATTCAGATTT
The DNA here is from genome assembly GCA_047974615.1 of Lachnospirales bacterium. GTDB lineage: Bacteria > Bacillota > Clostridia > Lachnospirales > CAMZNU01 > JBKEBX01. Next base: position 6,764 of record JBKECM010000014.1, on the reverse strand, counting down.
AGAAAGTGGCCAAAATTTGAATTATAGGAACACTTCAAAAAGATTAAGAAAATTTTTGCTCAACATAGAAAATAGCATTAAAAATAACATAGAAATTAGACGTGAGATAGTATTTTTACCTTACAAAGCAAGTATGTGGGATTCTTTAGAGAGTGTATGGGAAAAGATGAGTATTGAACCAAATTGCGATACTTATGTGATTCCAATACCGTATTACAATAGAAATTCGGACGGAACACTAGGGGATTTACATTATGAAGCAGATCGAATGCCAGATAAAGTTAAAGTTGAAAAGTATGACGATTATGATTTTAAAAAAAGAAAACCGGACGAAATTTATATCCATAACCCATATGACGGGAGGGTGCTGATAAAGGATAGAAAAAAATATTACTGCACAAAAATTACGCTCGACTAAATGATTTGCTTTGCAAATCATCGTGCATGTCGCATAAATTAGCACTCGTTCCTTCGAAGGTGCTGTCAAAAGTTAGAAAAAAATTATATTCCACAAAAATTAGCGTTCGTATTGAATAAAATTTACGCTCATTCCTCGCTGATTTTATTCCAACTCACTATTTTTGTTTACGCTTTCGCTATTATAATTTTTTTCTTTTTGACTTTATCAGCACCTTCATTCTTCGCTGATTTTATGCTATCTCACTATTTCGTGCCATTATCATTAGTAATATTTTTTTCTTTTTTGACTTTTTCAGCACCCTCGTATAATTATAAAACAATTTTCCATATTTGTATAGTCAAAATTGTGTTTTTATGATATAATAGCGTAGAACAATCATTTTTTGAAAGGTTTCAGTAATGTATAAACTATTAAAAACAGAAGGTGCTGCAAAACGTGGTGAATTTCATACACCCCATGGAGTTATACAGACACCGGTATTTATGAATGTAGGTACTTGTGGTGCCATAAAAGGTGCTGTATCTGCCGATGATTTAAAAGATATAAAGTGTCAGGTTGAGTTATCTAACACATACCACTTACACCTTAGACCTACAGATGAAGTTATAAAAAAACTTGGTGGCTTACATAAGTTTATGGTATGGGATAAACCTATACTTACAGATAGTGGAGGGTTTCAAGTCTTCTCTTTAGCTTCAAGACGTAAAATTAAAGAAGAAGGTGTTTACTTTAGTTCTCATATAGACGGTCATAAGATTTTTATGGGACCAGAAGAAAGTATGACAATACAAAGCAACATTGCTTCAACTATAGCTATGGCATTTGATGAATGCCCGCCTTATCCTGCTACTTATGAATATATGGTTAACTCTGTAGACAGAACTACACGTTGGTTAAATAGATGTATTACAAAAATGGCAGAGCTTAATAGCAAAGAAGATACAATAAATAAAAAACAAATGATTTTTGGTATAAATCAAGGTGGTACATACGAAGACTTAAGAATTAATCACGCAAAAGAGATAAGCAAACTTGATCTTGATGGTTATGCTATAGGAGGCCTTGCTGTTGGAGAATCCCATAGTGAAATGTATCGTATCCTAGATGCAGTAGTACCTCATCTTCCACAAGACAAGCCAACATACCTTATGGGCGTGGGTACACCAGAAAATATACTTGAATCCGTTGAACGAGGTGTAGATTTTTTTGATTGTGTTTTACCTGCAAGAAATGGTAGACATGGTTACTTATTTACAAAGTATGGTAAAATCAATATCAACAACAAAAAATTTGAAGTTGATTCCTTGCCTATTGATCCCGATTGTCAATGTCCTACTTGTAAAACTTACTCAAGAGCATATGTAAGACATTTACTTAAAGCAAATGAAATGTTAGGTATGCGACTATGCGTTCTACATAACTTATTTTTTTATAATAATATGATGGAAGAAATTCGTTGTGCTTTAGACAATGGTGGATTTAAAAAATATAAAGAAGAAACTTTAAGAAACTTTGAATTAAAAAAATATTAATTTATAAAGGAGATTTAAAATGCAAATTTTTTTAACTGCTGATGCTGGACAAGGTTCTAGCTTAATTATGCTTATTGCTGCTTATGTTGTTATTTTTGGAGGTCTTTACTGGTTTTTCATTAGACCACAAAAGAAACGTGAAAATGATGTTAAGCTTGCTCAATCAAAAATCGCACTTAAAGACAAAGTAGTTTTATCTACAGGCATTTACGGTGAAGTAGTTGATATAGGTACTGATGTTTATATCGTTGAAATCGGTGTAAACAAGGGCGTACTTGTACCAGTAAAAAAAGAAAATGTTTTCCCTACTGAGGGATACAAAATGCAGTAATTCTATGCTATTTTACTTATAATAAGTATTTTAAAAAGGAAGGTATAAATAAGCACTTTAGGTGAAAAAATTAATGTAGTTACTTTTATATTAGCATATGTGTGATATATTTTAATATACATATAAAAATGCACTAAGTAATTTACTTTTCTATGTTTTACTATAAAATTGTTTATATCTTTCTTTTTTGTATAAACTTTAATATAAAATCTCTATAGTGTATTTTATTGTTTTATGGATACACTTTAAATAAAGGAGTGATAAATTTTGAATAATACTAAACTTACGCCAAAAGCAAAACTAGTTATAGATAAATCTGAAAGTTTCGCTATTTTGATGAAAGATAAATATATAGGAACAGAACACCTTTTATTAGGTCTTATTGAGTGCAAAGATAGTATATCTGCAGCAGCTTTAAAAAAATTAGGTGTTACAACTGAAAAAATATCAGAGGAAATTGCTAAACTTCGCGATACAAGTGTTGGTGAAACTCTAGTCCCTGTAGACTTTACACCTAAAGCAAAATTAACACTTGAAAAAAGCTTACAAGAAGCACTAATTCTTAATACAAAATATATAGGAACAGAACATATCTTACTTGCTTTATTAAAAAATGAGAGTTGTAAAGCTTTAAAAGTTTTAAAAAACTTAAATCTCAAAGAAAAAGAAGTAATAGATTTGGTTATGTCGGAAATTGGCAATGTTACTTTTAAAACCTATGATAAAAGTACAAAATTTTTCGATATAAAAAAATCAAATACACCAGTACTTGATAAATACAGTCGTGATTATACATCTTTAGCAAAAGATGAGCAGTTTGACCCTATAAACTGTCGTGATGATGAAACCCAAAGAGTAATACAAATATTATCAAGACGTACAAAAAACAATCCCGTTTTAGTAGGTGAGCCGGGTGTAGGTAAAACTGCAATCGTTGAAGGCTTAGCTAAAAAAATTGTTGATGGTGATGTACCTATAATATTACAAGATAAAAGAGTTGTTTCTTTAGATATTACATCTATGATAGCAGGTAGCAAGTTTCGTGGTGAATTTGAAGAGCGTATAAAGAAAGCTATTGAAGAAGTAGAAAAAGAGAAAAATATAATTTTATTTATAGATGAAATTCATACAATAATAGGTGCAGGTGGTGCAGAAGGTGCCATTGATGCCTCAAATATTCTAAAACCTTATCTTGCACGTGGTGAAATACAAATAGTAGGTGCTACAACATTAAAAGAATATAAAAAATATATTGAAAAAGATAGTGCCCTCGAACGTCGTTTTGGACAAGTAAAAGTTGACGAACCAAGCGTTGATGACGCTATAACTATGATTATGGGTATAAAACCAAAATATGAAAGTCACCATAAAGTAGAAATAAGCGAAGAAGCAATAACATACGCCGTACGTTTATCTAGTCGATATATAAACGATAGATTTCTACCTGATAAAGCAATAGATTTAATTGATGAGGCTAGTTCGGTACAACGTATGAAACTTCAAAAAATGCCAAGTGACTTAAAAGCCCTTGAAATTAAAATTAATGAAATAAAAATTGAAAAAGAAAATGCTATCGTTTCGGAAGATTTTGTAAAAGCACAAAACCTAAAAAGAGAACAAAATATTTTAGTTGAGGAGTTTGAAAACTCAAAATTTAAATGGGAAAAGAAACTTTTAAAACAAAATGGTAAAGTAGATAAAGAGTCTATAGCAGATGTAGTTTCTCTTTGGACAGGTATACCAGTAAGAAAAATAGAGAAAGAAGAAACAAAAAATCTTCTTAACCTTGAAGAAGTTCTTGCCTCAAAAGTAATAGGTCAAAAAGATGCAGTTAGTGCCATAGCAAAAGCTATAAAAAGAAATAGAGTAGGTCTAAAAAAAGAAAATAAACCTATAGGTTCCTTTTTATTTTTAGGACCAACAGGTGTAGGCAAAACAGAACTTAGTAAGGTTTTAGCTGAAACTATATTTGGAAGTCAAAAAGACCTTATACGTGTTGATATGTCTGAATATATGGAAAAGCACTCCATAAGTAAGATGATAGGTTCACCTCCGGGATATGTTGGTTTTGATGATGGGGGGCAACTAGTAGAAAAAATAAGAACAAAGCCTTATTCTGTTATTTTATTTGATGAAATAGAAAAAGCACATCCTGACGTGTTTAACCTTTTACTTCAGCTTTTAGATGACGGACGCCTTACAGACTCAAAAGGGCGTGTTGTAGATTTTAAAAATACGATTATCATTTTAACTTCAAATATTGGTGCAAAAGAAATAATAGGTAAAAAAACTTTGGGATTTGCTACCTCAAATAATGACAACACTTATGAAGAAATTAAAAATATTGTATTTAATGAACTAAAACATTATTTTAGACCAGAATTTTTAAATAGACTAGATGAGATGATAGTATTTAACGCCTTATCTAAAGATGATGTAAAAGAAATAGTTAAGCTTTTACTAAAAGATTTAGAAGATAGAGTTTATAAAAACGCAAACCTTACACTTGACTTTGATGATAGCTTAATAGACTATATTGCTACAAAAGGCTATGACAAAAACTATGGTGCAAGACCACTTCAACGTCTAATACAAAAAGATATAGAAGATAAACTAGCTGAACTTCTTCTTGAAGAAGCTTTAGATAGTAAAAATGATAATAACCTTTACCTTTCTGTAAAAGATGAAAAAGTTTTAATAGAACAAAAAGAAGTTTTAAATAGTAGATAACATAAAAAATAAAAACCTTAGAAATAATCTCGAATTCTCGAATTAAAAATTTTCTAAGGTTTTTTATTATGATTTGTGTAACAAATCATAAATGATCCAAAATACGACAGTTTTTAGAAATAAGTAAAACTTATTAACATATGGCATAAATATAATATTTACACAGTAAATTTCTCCTAAAAAGTTTCCCCTGTTGCTTTTTATCAACTACTTTTTTACTTTATTCTATTATTTCTTCTCTTATACCACCATTTGAAGCATTCATAAGTTCTTCAAATGCCCAATGTGATTTATCTAAGTCTTTAAAAGTTTTTTCACCTAAATAGCCCTTAGGTCTATTTATAAGTCTATTTACAAGAGTAACAAGTTCAGCACGCGTAACTTCTCCATCAGGGCGACAGCTTCCGTCTTCATATCCTTTTACTATACCTAAAGTGTATAGAACATTGATGCTATCCTTCGCCCAATGGTCGCCTAAATCAATAAAATTACTTTCTTGTATATCCACATCAAGTACAACAAGTTTTGCTAAAATAGTTGCGAGTTCGCCTCTTGTTATTTCATCATCAGGTCTAAAAGTTCCATCGGTATAGCCATTTATAATTTTTCTTTCCACACAAAAAGCTAAGGCATTACTATACCAACCTTCAATATCAATATCACTAAAGTTTAATACACCATCTAAATTATAATTTGTACCTTCTAAAGCATATAAATTATATATTATCTGTACAACTTCTTGTCGCTTTAATAAACCGTCAGGTTTAATAGTATTATCTGGATACCCCTGCACGTATGGTTTATATAAACGCTCATAGGCTAAATATTCTTCTATATCGTCTAAATAGTTGTTATCATATATTGGAACACTACTAGTTGTTATACCCTCTTTTTTACCATTATAACTATCGTCACCATCATCACTATCACTGTCAGAATTTGAGTTGTCAACAGTATTACTATCATTATTTTCATTGACAAACACTGCTCTAAGAGTCACTTTCTCTGCCGGCATTTCAAAATCAGTAATGTAATTTGTAGTTGTTGATAAATGTGCATTGTGTGTTATTTCTTCCCAATGTGAAAACTCATAGCCTTCATCAGAAAAAGCAGTAGCAGTGATTTCTTCTTCTTCATAGTATAAACCATCACCAACAGCATAGCCACCTTTTGAGCTTAATATTTCAACTTCATATTCCTTAACTTTCGAGTAAACTAGTTCTACATTATGAATAATTTTCTTTAAAGTAACATTATAAGTTATACCAGAAACTACATTGTTATATTTAACGCCATCTATATAAGCAAAAGTTAAATCATATAAGCCTGTTTCATCTTGTGGTACAGAAATCTCGATTTCTTCATTAACAAAACTATTATATATCTTTGTATTTGCAAGTTTAGTACCGTCCATTAAGACAAAATCTACATTTACATTACTTAGTTGGTCATAGTCTAGTATAACAACATAATCCCCTTCTACAGTTGGTTTAAAAGTATCACCAGCTAAAAAGCTTTCATCTGTATTTTCACCTACGTGCATACTACGATATTCAAATCCGTTAAAATCTTGTATATTTATTGTATAGCTATCACTTAAACTTATATTATGAATTTCCGTAATAACTTGGCTAATATCAGATGATAAACTTTCAGCAATAATAGTTAAATTATAATCCTTCTCATCATAAGTAACATCTACATGCTCATTATAGTTTAAAGTTTCGATTTTAAAGTCAAAATTTTCAGG
>JBKECM010000107.1:0-10806 GCA_047974615.1 Lachnospirales bacterium | reverse complement strand
ATTTTTTTCTAACTTTTGACAGCACCTTCGAAGGAACGAGTGCTAATTTTATGCTACGTGCCAAATGATTTGCAAAGCAAATCATTAAGTCGAGCGTAATTTTTGTGCAGTAATATTTTTTCTATCCTTTATCAGCACCCTCCCATTTTACTTATTTTATAAATTTTTTTTCTTTATCTATTTTACGACATATTACTAGACAAACTTTTGTTATAATAAATGTATCTTATATAAAAGTTAAGGTGCTGGAAAAGTAAGTAAAGAAAAAATATTGCTAAGGAAACTAATATAAAAATAGGGAAGCTTAGGGAAAACTCTTACATTTTTTCTATCATTTATCAGTAGCTTCAATAAAAGGGGTGTTTAATGAAAATATATATAGATGTAATATTTTTACTAAATTTTTTTATGTCTTTTATTATGCTATATTTTACGAGTTTTTTAGTAAAATTTATAAAAAAGCCTAAAATATATAGATTGATTTTAAGTGCTGCTTTTACTTCTATATTATTTGTTTTATTTATATATTTTGAACTAGTATTATATAACATATCTTTTATATTAATGGAAATGTTGCTTGTGGTTTCTTTAATAATTGCTTTTTACCCTTTAGATAAAAAAAGATTTTTTAAGGTTTTTTACATATTAAATATAATAACATTTTCCTTTGGTGGTCTTGTATATGGGTTACTTAACTTATTTAGCAACTCTTTTTTTCAAGGTACAAAAACAAATGTAACATTAAAACTTTTTATTAGTGCTACTGCGATATGTTTTGTAGTAATAAAAGTCATATATGAAATACTAAAAGATATTCAAAAACCTAAAAAACAAATATGCCAAGTCGAATTATGTTATAACAACAAAAGTATTTTTTTAGATAGTTTTATTGATACTGGGAATACTTTGACATATAGTGATGAAAGAGTTTCTATAATAGATCTTAAAACTATTTCATATTTTTTTACAAAAGAGGTTTATGATATTCTTTTTTCAGAAGAAATAATTATGGATAAACTAAATAAACTTAATAGTAAAACATTTTTTTCTATAATATTTAGTAGTGTAAACAACTATAAAGATTCACTTATAGCTTTTAGATGTGATTATATAAAGATTGAAAATAAAGTTTACTATAGTGAAATAATAGGGATAACCAAAAATATTGAAGGTTATAAATTAATTTTAAATAGTGATTTTGGGAGGATATTTTATGAAAAAGAAAATTAGTTATAATAATTTTTTTAATAAGTTACTATATTTTATTAAAAAGATAATTAAAAAATACATATTTTTTAAAGATGATGAAAAGGAGATTTTTTACATAGGAGGTGCAGACACATTACCGTCACCTCTACCACCTGAGGAAGAACAAGAGGCTATTGCTATGCTTGGTACAGAAAGGAAAGAGGAGGGCAAAAAGTTACTAATTGAACATAACCTGCGACTTGTTGTTTACATAGCAAAAAAGTTTGAAAATACAGGTATAAATATAGAAGATCTTATTTCAATAGGTACAATAGGCTTGATTAAGGCTATAAACACCTTTAAGCACGATAAAAATATAAAACTTGCAACCTATGCATCAAGATGTATAGAAAATGAAATTCTTATGTTTTTAAGAAAAAACAATAAAACTAAAAGTGAAGTTTCCATTGATGAGCCTTTAAACGTGGACTATGAAGGTAATGAGCTTTTACTTTCTGATATTTTAGGTACGGATAACGATGTTATATATAAAAATATAGAAATAGAAGTAGAAAAAGAATTACTTTTTAAAGCTATAGATAAGCTAAATAAACGTGAAAAACAAATAATAGAATTGCGTTTTGGTATTTTTTCTGGAAAAGATGAATTGACACAAAAGGAAGTTGCTGATATACTTGGAATTTCTCAAAGCTATATATCAAGGCTTGAGAAAAAAATAATATTAAGACTAAAAAAAGAAATCACAAAATATTTATAGAAGATGTTAGAAAAATAAAAGGGAAATGGCAACGCCAAAATACACCATTTTCTTTGTCACTATAGATGCTGAAAAAATTCAAACAATTATGGTAAACTTCGCAAACTTATATAACTTGTAAGTTTGTGAGGTTTTTTGTTTAATAAGAATGGCTGATAAATTGAGAGGAAAAGAGTTTTCATAAAGGGAAATTTCTTCACGTCAAAAGGGTTAAATCATTATTTCATATATGGCAACGTTGCAAAATTCAAGGAATGGCACATTGCAAAAGAAAAAAACAAATTTTCATACTTTTGACAAACGCCTGAAATGGCAAAAAGACGCCATTTCCACAATTTTTGTCAAAAGCCACAAAGCCGTTATTTTTTAAAGAACCCGACGAACAAGGGTGACGAAGTCGTTTTCACGTAGTGAAAATTCCGATATGAAAATGGATTTTTCTATATTTTGCAATGAAGCCATATTCATATGACAATGTTGCAAAATATAAAAACAATATTTTTCTACAAAAAAAATGAGCAACAAGGGGTTTGCTACTCATAATAAAGAGAAGGTATTTTTTATGGGGTACAGTTTATCATTTTGGGGAAATGAAAAACTGTCATAAATTAAGTTTCGTACTTAACTTATGGTTATATTATATCATAGATATAAGGGTTTGTCTTGCCAAAGATTATATGAAAAAACATACAGAAGTTATGGAAAATTTATACAAAAAAAGTTTGTGATAAAAAAATATAGTAATGTTGCATATTTTTTTATAATCAACTTTCATAATTTTCGATTGCTCTGTTTACTTCGGCTTCTGTTTCAAAACGAATCCCTTTTTTTAACATAGCTTGATCTTTTTCAGATAGAGTTTCTATAGGTGTGTTTACACGTTCTTTTAAAGTTACGCTTTCATCTACGTCAATAAAAAAAACTTGTACGTAACCGTCTTTTTCGCCTATCAAATAATAGCTTTCAGTTAAAATATCTTTTTCGAATACAACTTTATCCTTTGTGAAATCTGTTATAGTAAAAGTGCTGAAAGCTGTTTGTATATATTCATAATCACGACCAACAAAATATTCAGGAATTTCTACGATTTCTTCATCTATTTCACCGTTTTTATATTTTTTTCTAAAAACAAACTTTGCAGTATCACTTAAACCAAAATGTTCACTTTGTAATTCTTGTTCAGGTGTAGAAATTTCCTTTTTTAAAGATTTATTTTCTTGTGCATTGGTCTCAGCAGTATCTGTTGTTGTATCAACTACTGGATTTTTTGAAATATTTGTAGATAAGTTATCGTCTATAGACAGCATTTCTATATTGTCTGTATTTGTTGTATATTTATTATAAGCTATAATATATGTACCTAAAAAACTTAAAGCTGTTAAGGTAACTATTGATGCATATAAAAAAAGTTTTTTCATAAGTAATACCTCTTTCTTTTTTTAAGAGTATTACCACAAAAAAACTTTTTATACATAAATTTATAATGTTGTTATTAAATTATTTTAATCTTTTGTAAAATTTTCAGTATTAAATAGCCCTTTGGAATTCTTAGTATGTCTTTATCGGTTATACTTCTTATTGTTATTAAAATAATGAAGTATACAAACATACTAATTATAACTGACATTATTAAGGCTATGGCATTACTTTTAAAAATGAAAAATATAGCTTTGTTTGTAAAAAAGCATACTATTCCCATTATAACTGATGCTATAAGTGGCTTTAAGAATACACTTTTATACTTGATTTTCACTGTCCAAACCCTTTTTAAAAAATAAAGGTCAAGAATTAAGAATACCATATATGAAACAACAGTACTTATTACTGCACCATGTATATTTATACTTGGTATACTTATAAGAAAATAGTTTAAAGTTATCTTTATAATAACGCTTACTAAGGTACTTATTAAAGGTAAATACAATCTATCTAAGCCTTGTAGTATACTTACTATAACTTGATTAAAGGATATTATAATTATACTTATACCACCTAAGTACATCAAAGTGTAACCTGCCGGATAACTTGGATATAAAAAAGCATATATTTCTTTTGCGAGTATTACCATACCAAAAGTAGCTGGTACAGCAAAAATCATTACCATTTTTATAGCTAAATTTATATTTTTGTTTATATCCTTCTTTTTTTTTGCAATACGCATACTAGAAATATTCGGTATAACACTAGCAGAAAAAACTGTTGCTATAGAAATAGGTAGGTTCGTAAGGACTAAAAACTTACCTGTAAGTTGACCGTATAAAGACACTGCCTCATCATAAGTAAAAACACCACTTGCTGTAAGTCTTGACATACTCATACGTGTGTCAATAATATTCGTTATAGCAAAAATCGTAGTACCTAAAATTATAGGTATAGAAGTTTTTAGTATTTGTTTGCCTAAGGAAATATAGCTTTCACTTGCAAAGCTTTTTGACACTTTTTTCATAATAAATTTTCTTTTTGAAAGATATATTATGAAAACGACTATAAGTCCTGAAAAAGCACCAAATAAAGTACCAAGTGTACTACCAGCTGCACCATGTGCTACACTTATTTTTACTAAGTAATATGCACCAATCAAACTTACTATTGCATTTACGATTTGTTCCACAACTTGGGATATTGCAGTTGGTATAGTGTTTTTTAAACCTTGAAAATATCCTCTGTAAACAGAAAGCAAAGATACACAAAAAACTGTAGGTGCTAAAACTTTAATACTTAAAGCAGTACCCTCTGTATACAGTAAATCTTCTACCTTATCTGCGTTAAAGAATAGTATAAGCATACATAAAAATCCGAGTGTACCAGAAATAAAGTAAGCTACTTTATATACGTTATGAGCATCTTTATATTGTTTAAGTGCTGTACGTTCTGAAACCAGTTTTGAAATAACTGCAGGCATAGAGGCAGAAGATATTAAGAGGAAAAAATAATATACATTAAAGCTTGCAGAATATATTCCGTTTCCCGAATCTCCTAACATATCTGTAAGTGGTATACGATATATAAATCCGAAAAAACGCACAATTATATTGGCTATAATCAAGATTAAGCCTTGACTTACCATTGTATTTGTAATATTGTTTTTTTTATTATTTACCATATACAACACCTATTTTAAAAGAGAGGAAAATGGGAAATTTTCTATCTATGTTAGTATTTTTATATCTTATTTAGTTCTATTAGCTCTATTTCTCATTGTTGGATCTAATATTTTTTTTCTAATTCTTAAAGTTAATGGTGTAACTTCTAAAAGCTCATCGTCAGATAAAAACTCAACGCTTTGTTCAAGAGAAAAGTTTAAAGGAGTAACAACCTTTAAGGCATCATCGGAGCCAGATGCACGCATATTTGTAAGTTGTTTCTTTTTACATACATTTATATCCATATCATCAGTACGTGAGTTAATACCTACACACATACCACGATATACTTTTATACCTGTGCCTACAAAAAGGTCGCCTCTATCTTGGGCATTAAATAAACCGTATGACGTAGTTTCGCCATCTTCAAAAGCAACTAAAGAACCACGGTTTCTTGTAGGTATATCCCCTTTATATGGCTCAAAACCATAGTGTAATGTGTTAAGTATACCTGTTCCTTTTGTATCTGTCAAGAATTCTGTTCTATAACCAATTAAACCTCTTGCAGGTATATTAAATACAAGTCTTGATTGATTGTTCTCGTTGTTTGCCATAGAAACAAGTTCACCTTTTCTTGAACCAAGTTTTTCTATAACTGTACCTGAAAATTCAGAAGGTACATTAACTGTAACTTCTTCAATAGGCTCAAATCTTTTTTCATTTTCATATTTATACATAACTTCTGGTCTTGAAACTTGGAATTCATATCCTTCACGACGCATAGTTTCAATTAATATAGAAAGGTGTAATTCTCCGTTACCAGATACTTTATAAGAGTCGCTGTTTTCTACTTCTTCAACTTTTAAAGATACATCGGTTTTAAGTTCTTTGAATAGTCTATCACGTAAGTGACGGCTTGTTACAAATTTACCGTCAAGTCCAGCAAAAGGACTATCGTTAACTGAAAAGCTCATAGATATAGTAGGAGGTGAAATTTTTGATGATTCTATAGGTGTTAAATCTTGTGGGTCACATATAGTATCACCTATATTTATATCAGGGATACCAGATATAGCAATAATATCACCTACAGATACTTCAGGTACTTCAATTTTTTTAAGTCCTGAAAAGCTATAAACCTTTGTAGCACGCATATTATACTTTATGCTCTCGTCATTAAAATTTGTTATTGTAATATTGTTATTTGTACTTAAAGTACCAGAAGATACTCTACCTATAGCTATTCTTCCTGTATATTCATCATAATCGATACTTGAAACAAGCATCTTAAATGGTTCGCTTGTGTCACCTGAAGGGGCAGGAATATGATTGATTATAGTTGAGAATAAAGGTTTTATATCTACTTGTTCATCTGTAGCTTCGAATACAGCATAACCGTTTTTAGCACTTGCGTACACAAATGGGCAGTCAAGTTGACTGCTATCGGCATCAAGCTCTATAAAAAGCTCTAATACTTCATCTATAACTTCTTCTATACGCGCTTCAGGTCTATCTATTTTGTTTACACATACAATAATAGGTAAGTGATTAGAAAGTGCAGACTTTAAAACAAATTTTGTTTGAGGCATAACACCTTCAAAGGCATCTACTACTAAAACAACACCATCTACCATCTTAAATATACGTTCAACTTCACCACTAAAGTCAGCATGGCCCGGTGTATCAATTATATTAATTTTATAGTCTTCATAAGTAACAGCAGTATTTTTTGCTAGTATAGTAATACCTCTTTCCTTTTCAAGGTCGTTACTATCCATTACACGTTCAGATACAACTTGATTTGAACGAAAAGTACCACTTTGTTTTAATAACTCATCAACTATAGTTGTTTTACCATGGTCTACGTGGGCTATTATTGCAACATTTCTTATTTTGTCTTGTGTATTCATTTTTTTCCTCTTTCATACTGAGTGTATTTTAAAGCTATAATACAACCTCATTTAAGGTGTAACTACCTTTTTTGCACATCGCTTTATACTCTAAATTTTATATTAAAATTATAGTTTTACTATAATCTATACAACTGTTTTAGAAATATTATATAAAAGTAATATTTCTTGCAAACAAAAAACCCACATAAATGTGAGTTTTAAGAACTTTTAATCTCTGTATATATTGAAAATATATTTACAAAATTATATAATTTTATAATTTAATCAATTATGCACGAACTACGTTAGACGCTTGTGGTCCTTTAGCACCGTCTTCGATTTCAAAGTTTACCTTTTGGCCTTCTTCTAAAGTTTTGAATCCTTCGCCACCGATTGAAGAATAGTGTACAAATACATCTTTTCCTTCTTCAGTAGTGATAAATCCATAGCCTTTTTCAGAATTGAACCATTTAACTGTTCCGTTATACATTCAGAATTCCTCCATAAAAAAGTTTACTATTATAATTTAACATAGTTTTTATTATATGTCAATTACATTTTTGTAAAATTTATATAAAAAATAAAATATTTACTAATTACTTTATTTTGATAAATATATTAAAATTTTACATATTTGGATAGAAAAACTTACAATTCTTAATAGATATTTGCTTTTTTTTAGTTATTTTTGATAAAAAACTTATTTTTTGTAACTAACATGAAATTAAAAAATATTTAACAAAGTTTTTTTAGTAAAAATTACTAGTTTAATTTTGATTTAATAACTTCTCCATCTTCATCTAAGCCTAATACTATAATGATATCTAAATAGTCTGCCATTTTGTTATCAACTGAAATAATAGGGTCATCAAAGTAGCTCTCAAGCTCTGTAGTATCAAAACCTGTTCTTACTCGTATAGTTGTTTTGTTTGTTACATCTGAACTATTGTTACCAATATTTTTAATATTATAGCCTTCATTTGCAAGCAAATCAGAAACTTCTGTAGCAAGTCCATTTACACGACTACCATTTAATATTTGTATACTAGCTTCTTTATCAGGTTTTTTTTCTACTGTTTCGCTACTGTTTGGATAAAACATTTCTTGTGTTTTTTCTTCAAGTGAATCGAAGTCTGGATATACATAGTCGCTATCATAGTGGGTATAAGGCATAGTTTCAAAGTTTACGTTATCCATTGATATATCATCTATATATTTTACGTATTTTGTAGCATCAGCAAGTCCAAAATCTGTATCTACATATTCAAGAAAAACTTTAAATAATGCTATAGGGTCATTCATAAGACCTTCAGCTGTTAAGAGCTTTTTCATTACAGCTTTTAAAAAGTCTTGCTGAACGGAAACACGTGTTAAGTCACCCTCTGGATAATCTCTAAAACGAACTAGCTGCTCTGCCTTATCGCCGTCAAGCATCTGTACTCCGGGATAAAGGTCGATATAAAGGTCTTGAGCAGGGTCTGACTTAATCATACGTTGTGGTACATCAAATTCTACTTCACCTATGGCATCAACTATATTTCTAAAGGCTGCAGTATCAAGAGTTAAAACATAATCTATATCAACTTGTAAAAATTCCTCTATGTGGTCACGCATAAACTCTTTGCCTATAGATTTACCATAAACATAAGTAGAGTTCATCTTTGTATTTGTAGGTACACCACCTGACCAACCAGCTTGTTTAAGTTGTGCCTTTTCCTTTTCGTTAAAGTATGTGAAAGTATCACGAGGTATATTCATAACTTCTATAGCTTTTGTTTCGTGGTTAAATGTTGCGACCATAATAACATCGGCTAAGTCGGCTAAAACATCAGTACCAAAAATAAGAATAGAAGTAACACCTTCTTCTATTACTTCTTCTTCTGGGACTTCAACTTCAATAACTTCTGTTACATCGCCGAAAGGGTTTGAGGGTGTGCTAGGAGTTCTTGTTGCAAAGGAAGAAACCATATAAAAGCCACCGAAAATAAAAATTGATAATATTGCAACAACTAAAACTATGATACCTACAAACATAATACCATCTTTTTTTGTAAAAGACTTAAAATCATTTTTCATAAAATGCTCACCTATAATAAAATATATTGTAAATCAAATTTTATAACTCTTTTAAAAAGAGAGTTAACCCCCACTTGATTACTTAAAAAAGAGTATAACATAAAACTTTAAAAAAGTCTAAAAAAATTTAAAAAAATACTGAAGTTGCCATATTTTTGCCTCAAAAATGCATAATGCTGAACTTATAGTTTTTTATTACTAATTATTATGGCATTATTTTCAAAAGCATATAAGCATAAATGGATTTTATGTAATTCTATCATAAAATATACTAAAGTTTATCTAAAACATTAACATTTAAAAAATCCTCTTTTTAAAGGGATAATTACTATTATGTATTATACATAAATAGCATTATTTTTCTATTGCTTTTTTATTGGGTACAATGTATAATGTACTCATTATTAATTTTAAGGGGAAATTATTTTGAAAATGAAAAATTATAAAAAAATAGATGCAAGTATATTTGTACTTTTGTTTTTTCTTATAATAGTAATTATAACTTTAGGTTTTAAAGTAAATATAGAAATGAGAAATTATGGTAAAATCTCAAATATAGCTAGTGCAAACTGTGCTTTAACATATGAAATTTCATCAGAAGCTCGAAGCTCATATTTGTACTATACATATGGAGAGTTTGCAAATTATCGTAAATCTTATGATAGGATATTAGAAAGAACAGGTTTAGTAAACGAATATTTTGATAATATAAAAGCCTTAACCTATGGTGATGAGGAGAGGGGTATTCCTGCTGAAACTAATAAAAAAGCCTTGGAAAGCCTAGCTGAAGCTACAGGTCAAATGGAAATATTTGTAGCCGAAATAAAACGTATAATAGAAGCTCCTGATAAAATTACATCTGTAGATGAGCTTGTAAACCTTGAAACCTTAACAGAGGAAACTTTTAACCAAATTGATTCTTTAAATACAACTTATGAAGAAATGTTTATACGATATTCAAATATTCAAACTATACTTATCGTATCTTGTTTTATACTTATAGTTTCATTTACGTTTACTATTATATTTATGAATAGAAAAATCGTGAATGTTGAAAATATAGCAAAATTTGATTTTGTTACAGGTGTATATAATATAAGTTATTTGCAAAGTGTTACAAAAAACTATATAGATGAAGGATATGCTTTAATATATATAGACATTGACCATTTTAATGATATTTCAAAAAAACATGGCAATAGAACTTGTAATGATATTTTAAAAACTGTAGGTAAGCGTTTATCGAAAGTTTTTGAGGATAATTTAGTTTTTAGACATAGTGGAGATGAATTTATAATATTTATAAAAGAGAAGGACGTTCAAAAACTTGATTTATATATAGAATCAATACAAAAAGACATATTTTCATCTATTACGGATCATAAGGGTAGTATACATGAACTTACTGCTACGATTAGTGCTTTAGGTATTGATGTGTATAAAAATAACATATATACTGCTCTAAACACACTTGATGATATGATGATTAAAGCTAGAAATAAAAATTCTGTTAATATAGCACATAACGATGATGAGTTAAAAGAACTTCTAAAAAAAGAAATTGAAACATATTAATAATTATAAATTAACATTTAAAATTTTCAATACATATATTGACAAATTCAATAAATATGTTATAATTCTAAAATGTTACATAACCAATTTATTGTAACCTCTAAAAACCCCATTATTTTTAATTTTCTATAAATTTTCAAAATTTCTGCGTCAGCTTCTCCTAGCGAGGGTGCTGATAAAGGATAGAAAAAAATATTACTGCACAAAAATTACG
>JBKECM010000063.1:0-1534 GCA_047974615.1 Lachnospirales bacterium | reverse complement strand
GGAAAACTTTATGATGCAAGAGAAAGTTTAAAAAGTTTAAGGAGAAAACACATTGGATAGATATAGTGTTAAGTTACTATCTATGGCTTACAAAAACCTTGACGAAATATATGAATACATTTCAGAGGAACTTTTATCAGAGCAATCAGCAGAAAATCTTATTGATGATTTAGAAGAAGCGATTTTATCATTGGAAACTATGCCTAATCGAGGTGCGAAAAGAAGAAATGGAATTTTTGCAAACAAAGGCTATAGACAAATTTTTGTTAGAAATTTTATTATTGTTTATAGGGTTGATGATGAAAACAAAGAAGTTGTAGTTGTTACAGTGAAATATTCTAAAAGTGGATTTTAGATATGCCAGTATAGAGGTAGGTTTATTTGAAAAATTTCTAGTTTAGTAATTTTTAACATAAATATGTAAATCATAAGTTTACCCTTTTGAAGTTAATTTAGTGAGGTTTTCACAGTTTTTTTCAATTAAAGCATTATTAAAAATATACTCGAAAGTGTTGAAAAATCTGGGCTCTACTAATGGTCGATTGTTTTATTTGGACTTTTCATTTATAGTTATAATCAAAAGAGAGGTGTATTCTATGGATAATATAAGTAATGAAAGGTTTGCTAAATTCATATTAGAGTTAAGAAAAGAAAAGGGACTTACACAGAAGCAATTAGCAGAACAAATTGGCATTTCTGATAAGGCTGTAAGCAAATGGGAACGTGGTTTAAGCTTACCAGATATTGCATTATTAATACCATTAGCCGAATTATTAAATGTAAGCACAACAGAGTTGCTAAATGGGAAAAGATTTGAAGAAAAAGTCATTACATTTGAAGAAGTTGAAAATTTAGTGGTAGAAACAATTAAGCTATCAAAAAATGGATTAGAGATAGATAAAATTAACAAAAGTAATAGACAAAATATATTTATTTTTTCAATAATAGTTTTTGCTTTAGAAGTATTTATATTTTTAGTATTAGGATATAAAATTAATGAATTATTGAATGAATTAGGTGTTGTAGTGCTAATGGTTTTAGTTGTTAGTGGATATTTTGCATATGTTATTAAAGATACCTTGCCTACCTATTATGATGAAAATAAAATAAGTTTTTATCATCAAGGTATGTTAAAAATGAGTATTGTTAATTTAAAATTTAATAATAGCAACTGGAAATATGTAATTAAAACTATGCAAATGTCTTTGAGCTGTATACTTGTTTTATACCCCTTGTTCTATTTAACTATATCTTGGTTTTATCCAGAATATTGGAATGTGGGGAAGAAAGTTGGTATATTAATTTATATGACAGTATTGTTCCTACCTAGTTACATCGTGGGAAAAAAATATGAATAAAGTAGTTTTTACAATATGGAAATTTTAGATAAAGGCAGGTAACTGATAAGAAGGTTACCTGCTATTTTTTTGTTCAGAAATAGTTGAAAGGAAAATTAATATGAAAAATGAAAATAAAAATATGAAAGTTACAAATAGTGTTGAGTTATACAACAAAGAGTATCCACCGATTTTAT
>JBKECM010000024.1:0-3630 GCA_047974615.1 Lachnospirales bacterium | reverse complement strand
ACAAAAATTACGCTCGACTTGATGATTTGCTTTGCAAATCATCTTGCATATAGCATCTCACTATTTTCGTGCCATTATCATTAGTAATATTTTTTTCTTTTTTGACTTTTTCAGCACCCTCCTTTTCGTTTTATTTTTTACATTTTTTTCAAATCGTTTATAACAACTACGTCTTTGTCTATTAATAAAGTGTCACCTCGTGGTATCAAAACCTTATCACCACGCTTAATCATAATAATGAGTTTGTCTTCTTTTTTTATATCAGCAATTTTTTTATCCACCCAATCATCTACTTTATTTATAGTTTTTTCATATAATTCTATTTCATTTTTTTTATCGGCAGCAATTCCTACTAAGATTAAAGTATCATTTTCAAACAGTACTAAACTTCCTTTTGGTACAATTTTTTCTTTATTACGTATAACAAGAGCAAGAACAGAATCTGGAGGCAAAATAATTTCTTTTATTTCTTTACCGATCCAATCATGGTTTTTAGATAAATTAAATTGAATTGACTCAATAGGCACTTCTTCTACATAATCTGTAAAAGTTCTCATTACATCAATTTCATCGTCTACCATATTTAAAAATTTTGCTACATAAGGTATCAGTGTTCCTTGGAATAAAATTGATAAAAGAACTATAAAAAATACAATATGAAAAATATCATTATCTGTTATATTAGGACTTGTAACAGCCATTATGGCAAATACTATTGATGCTGCACCTCTCATACCCGACCAAGACACGATAAAAATTTGTTTTAACTTACATTTAAAAGGTGCAAGTATAGAAAAAACAGCAATAGGTCTAGCAACAAATGTTAAAAATAAAAAAATACATATTGCAGGTATAGCAACTTTTGGTAGTTGCGATGGAAAAGAAAGTAAACCCAATAAGAAAAATAAAACCATTTGCATTAAACCTGTAGTGGCATCAAAAAAATGAACTAATGATTTTTTGTTTTTAAATTTCATATTTCCTAAAACTAAGCCTGTTAAATAAACACTTAAATAACCATTTCCACCAATAAAAGAGGGTAATGAATAAGAAATTATTGCAACGGCAACAATAAAAATTG
This sequence comes from Lachnospirales bacterium, assembly GCA_047974615.1. GTDB lineage: Bacteria > Bacillota > Clostridia > Lachnospirales > CAMZNU01 > JBKEBX01. Next base: position 2,549 of record JBKECM010000024.1, on the reverse strand, counting down.
TATCAAACCCCTCAACACTAAATTTAAAATTATTTATAAATATATGAGCAAGTAAAGCAATTCCTATTCCAAAAATTATCCCTAAAAAAACTTGTTTAAATAATAAAATAGTAAAAGTATCAATAGAAACATTACCACTCATAGCAGACAATACTACCATAGTTAACATATACGAAAATGGGTCATTACTTCCACTTTCCATCTCTAACAACGAAGCAGTATTATATTTTAAGTTTAACCTATTAATTCTTAAAATTGAGAAAACTGAAGCTGCATCAGTTGAACTAATTACTGCACCTATCAAAAAACTTTCAAGAAAATCTACTCCTAAAAAATAATAGCAAAATAACGCAACAAGTCCGGCAGTTATAGTTGTACCAAAAGAAGACAAACACAAAGCTCTTACAGCTATGGGTTTTGCCTGACTCCACTTTGAACCAAACCCACCATAAAACATTATAAATATTAGAGCTATTGTACAAATTTGCTCTGCTATAATGTAATCATCAAATGAGATTTTTACAATTCCATCAGAACCAAAAAACATTCCTAATACTATAAAAACCAATAGCATAGGAATTCCAAATTTATTTGATACTCTATTAAAAACTATACAAGCGAATATTACTATTGCTACCATAATCAAAAAAACTATCAATATTTACTCCCCATTTCATTTAAAAACATTTTTATTTACTTATTTTTTGTTACTTAGATATTTTTATTTTACTACAAAAATATCCAATTAACAATATAATTATTTTTTAATTAAAAATTTCAAGTTATTTAAAAAACTTAAATATTTTAATTAGCTTTATTTATCTTAAGAACATAAAAAAAGCAACGCAGTAATTACACTACTTTGCTATTTTTATAAACTATGATGTAACTAAATGTTTAAATTAACTTTTTTCCTATAAATATTTTTTTAGTTCTTTAATATTATTTTCTTCCGTATCAAGTAATTTCTCGGCCAAAGTTAAAATTTCTTTTTCTATACAGTCTTTATATTTGTTAATATTTTTTATAGAATTTATGATACCCATATTGCTACCAATAATTAACATTTCAGCAATATTCTGATTACTTTTATCTTTAATAGTTTTTAAATTTATAGTAACATATGTTTCTATTTTATCAAATAATGATATTTCCTTTTCTTTAACTTCAAGTTTTTCAAAAAGTTCTATAGCTTCTTTTACGATATTTTCATATTCTTCTAATTCACTTTTTAGTTCATTTCTAAAAGTTCTGTCTTCTGAAATATCAACTATTTGTTTTAGTGTATCAGTACCCATTTTTGCATTTTGATATATATAATTTAAAAACTCAACCTCTTTAGTCATAAAAAGTTCCTTTCACGATAAAATAATTTCCTTTATTTATTCTACATATTTTTTTACGTTTTTCAAAGCACATCTCTCAAGTCGTGAAACTTGAGCTTGACTTATTCCAATTTCATTGGCAACTTCAATTTGTGTTTTGCCTTGAAAAAATCTTAAATCAATAATATTTTTTTCCCTAGAATTTAAACTTTTAATCCCCTCTTTTAAAGAAAGATTTTGTAACCATATTGTATCACTATTTTTTTCATCTTTTATTTGTTCCATAACAAAAATACTATCCCCATTATCGTTAAATATAGGTTCAAAAAGTGAAATTGGATCAACAATACTTTCAAGTGCGTATATTACATCTTTTTTTTCCATACCTAAATCTTTTGCTATTTCTTCGGGAGTAGGTTCTCTATCTAAGCTTTTTGTTAAACGTTCCTTTGACTCAAGAGATTTATATGCAACTTCTCTTATTGAACGTGAAACACGAATACTATTATTATCCCTAAGAAAACGCTTAATTTCTCCTAAAATCATAGGACAAGCATAAGTTGAAAATTGAACACCTTGACTTAAATCAAAATTATCAAGTGCTTTTATTAAACCAATACACCCAACTTGAAATATGTCATCATTTGTTGCTTTATCAGACCTATTTATATATTTTTGAATTAAACTTAAAACTAATCTTAAGTTTGAATATAAAAATTTATCTCTCGCCTCTTTATCCCCATTTACAGCCTTTTCAAGTAGAATCTTTTTTTCACTAGCACTTAGCACAGGTAATTTACTTGTATCTACACCGCATATTTCCACACGACTATTATACATAAATACCTCCTGAAGATATTTTTTACCTTCAGTTATATTTTTTCTATAATACAAATAAATATACTATTAAAAATTTGGTAAATTTATTTTACTAAATCACAAACTAATAGTTTAACATAATCATTTTTGGGATTTTTTCTTACTTTTTCAGGAATATCGTATTGTTGAATTTCACCATCATTTATTATTAAAACTTTTGTACCAAGTTTAAAAGCTTCTTCAACACTATGTGTTACAAAAATTATAGTTGCCAAAGTTTCATTGTGAATTTTTTTAATCTCATTTTGCAAATTTGATTTTGTTATTTCATCTAAAGCACCAAAAGGTTCGTCCATAAGTATTATTTCAGGTTTGTTAATTAAAGCACGTGCTATACCTACCCTT
>JBKECM010000009.1:0-11177 GCA_047974615.1 Lachnospirales bacterium | reverse complement strand
ATCATCTTGCATGTCGCATAAAATTAGCACTCGTTCCTCGCTGATTTTATGCTATCTCACTATTTTTGTGCCATTGTCATTAGTAATATTTTTTTCTTATTTGATTTTTTCAGCACCCTCTCTCCTAGCAGAAACACGCTGTTATGCGTTGTCGAAGCTTTCTTGAACTTTTTAAAATTTAAAAGAAAATTAAATCAAGCGAGTTTTTAGAGGTCACCTTAAATCTATAAAATTTAAGATATTATTAAAATTTAATTTGACTAGATTTTAATAATATTGTATAATTTTCTTATTAAGATAATCGATTAAACACCTTTAAGTATAAATTAAAATAGATGAGCTTAGAGGTGGGTTTAAGAAAAATAATTTGTAAGAACAGGTATATTTATGGATATTACTATTAAAGATATTGCCTCTATAGCAGGTGTAAGTGTTTCTACTGTTTCAAGGGTTATTAATAATACTGGTTATTTCAGTGAAAGCTCACGACAAAAGGTAATGAAAGTCGTAAGAGATTATAATTTTACTCCAAATACTAGTGCTAGAAATTTAAAAGTTGCAGAAACTAAAAATATTGCTTTATTAATTAAGGGTATCACAAATCCTTTTTTTAATAAAATGCTTAAGGTAATAGAAGAACAAATAGCTATACGAGGGTATTCGCTATCTATTTTGAATGTCGATGATAACATAAATGAAATAGATTTGGCTATACGTGAAGTTAGAGATAAAAACTTGTGTGGGGTTGTTTTTATGGGAGGCTCTTTTGGTTGTGTTGAAGAACGCTTTCATCAACTAAAAGTACCGAGTGTTTTAATTACTGTTTCTGCTGCTGAAGATATTTCAAAAGACTTATATGCTAGCGTTAAAATTGATGACTTCCGAGGTGGTTTTATGGCAACGGAATATTTAATATCCTTAGGGCATAGAGAAATAGGCTTTGTTTTTGGCCAATTAGATGTGAATACTCCAAATGGTCAAAGGTTTTTAGGATATAAGGAGGCACTAAAAAAATATGGCATTGAATATGATCCAGAACTTGTTGCTGATAGTGTAAACATTAATCTTAACTCCGGCTATTTGGCAGGGTTTAACTCTATGAAACAAATTTTAAATAGGAAACCAAATGTCACAGGTGTTGTAGCCTTTGCTGATATACTTGCACTTGGTGCTATGAAAGCTATCTTTTCGGCGGGGGCTAAGGTTCCGGAGGATATTTCTGTTGTAGGGTTTGACGGTATCGAGGCAGGTGAATTTTACCAACCATCTCTTGATACAATATATCAACCGGCAAACGAGATGGCTTTTTCTGGCATTGAATTACTTTTTGATATGTTGCAAGGGGGCAAAACTAAACATCTGGTTTATGATTCTACACTTTTAAAAAGAGGCTCTTGTACTATTAAAAAATAAGAAGTTTTTTATAACAAAATAAGAAAATCTAGAATTTTGCAAGATTTAACAATATTTTATATTTTTCATTTATAATTAAAAGGCACTATTGCAAAATGCAATAGTGCCTTTTAAAAATTATTCAAATGCTGTTGTTACATATACATCTATTATATTTTCTTCATTTGTATTTGTAAGTAAAGTTTTATCTAATGAAATGCCACTACTTCTATAAGGGTTATCATTTAGATTTGAATGTATATATTGATTATTTAATTTTATAGAAAGTTCTCTTTTTTTGTTTGTTGTGATATGATATCTTAATATACACATTTTATTATAACAATTATAAGTTACTTCTATACCATTTAGTGAGGCTGGTAACATTGGATCAATTATTAGATAATTGCCATTAAATCTAATACCAAAAATATTTTCAATTACATTTTTAATATATATTCCTGGGCCACTAGAATATAAACGCCAACCACCTTTTACATCAATAGTGCCTTCTTTTAGCTTATGAAAATTTTTTGCATAATCATATCTATCTAAAAAAGCACCTTCAGAACTCGTAAAGTATAAGTTGCTCTGTCTTGGTAAACTTTTTGGCACAACTTCTTTTAATGTTATAGGATTTATTTGAAATAAAGATGACCATGCTCTATTTGTATAGCCCATATGACATAAAGCTTCTATATATCTTATATGTGCGTGAGTATACTGCAAGCTTACTTCACGTCCTACATTTGCTGCACGTTCTGCACGTAAAAATAGTTCACTTATACCACCGTTATATTTTGCTGGTTTATCCATTAATCTTACACCGTCAGGACAAAATAAATTATTATCTATTTGTTCAAAATTTGAAGTGGCTTGTTTAACATCGGCTAAGTTTGAAATAATGCTTCGTGTCATTGGTAATAGTCTATATTTTATTCCGGTAGTTTGGTCTTTAGGGTGCAATAAAGGTGAAAACTCTAAAGATGACGTTCTATAAATAAAGCCTGCAATTACACCATCTATAATTAAATATTCATCAAATGAAGCTTTTATATTTTTTGACATAGTATTTAATTTAATGGATAAAGGATTGTCTATTTTTTTTAAAGAAAAACTTAAAGTTGAAAGTACTTGATAGGCTAAAGCTTGAGTCCAAGAGCTAACTAAATTTTCTTTTAGCTCTAAAGAAGCAGGTTGTAAAGTGTCGTCCCAGTCACCTCCGGCGTAAGAAATAAGGTGGGTGTTTTCTAAAAACCTACCTTCTATAGAATGTAGTGCATTTTTTATATGCTCTAAAAGAGTTACATTTTTTTTTGTATCTTTAAAAGGAATATATTCATCAAATATAGTAAAGTCGTTAGTTACATTTATATAATCACCGACACACTTTAATGGCCAAAATATAACATCTCCATGACAGTCTTCCATTGCATCAGGGTATTTATCAAACATAAACCATTGGGGCCATTCACCGGTTTTTTCTGATTGGTGAGAGAAAATCTCTAATATAACATTACGTGCTAAGGTGTAGTTTTGAGTTGATAAAAATAGTTCCATTGGCCCTTGGCTTATATCACGTGTTCCCCAAGCAGCACCTCCAGATTGTTCAATACCATGTGGTACAGCATAATGTACTAGGGCGTTATGTGTAAACCAAAACATTATAGTGTTAAGTTTTTCTAGCTCAATGTTTTCATATATGCTTTTTGCATTAAAATGTGATATAAATTTTTTATAAAAGTTTATATATACTTTTTTTTCTGTATCAAAATCACTAGTAATATAACTTGCTTTTTTTTCTGTAAGCGAGCCTGATATGTGTAGCTTAAAGTCAGAACGATTTTTTATATCTATACAAACTAAAGTGTCATTTTTAGATTTTTCATCACTATAGAATATTGAGTCGCTTATAATTAAATAGTCATTATTTGCTATAGAAATATTATAGTTTAAAAAAGGATAAGGGCTTTTATTAGCTATATCTAAGGGTTGTGATATTTCTAGAGAAGAAAAATTATTATTTATTTCTATAGGTGATAAATATTCATGTTTTCCCATAACTAACTGGTTTGTAACGATATAATCATATTTTATTTTATTTTTGCTACTAAGTTCAAGTATTATTTCAGTATTATCCGATTTTGCATATGTAGTTATTTCTATAATATCTGTTTCAATATCATAATACCAACGTGAGTAGTTTAATCCCATTTCAAAAAGCGATGGTAAATTTAAGATATAATATTTTTCATCTATTAAAATTAAAATTCTTTGTCCACTTGTTTTAAAATAATCAAGTAAACTTCTGGTAGATGATGTAAGTTTATTCATTGATGTGTTTCCAATTACAGTTTGAGAGTTAAATATACCATTTATATAATTTGTTGTTGTAATTAGGTTGTTATTTATTTCAAATGAATCTATTAAGGTAGTTATTATGTTTGCGTGTGGTCGTTCCACTAGTAGTTCTTTTTGTTGCAAAACAAAATGAGAATTATCTTCGTCAAAAAAAGACAGTAACTTATTATCTAAAATTTCTTCTAATCTTCTATTTGGAAAATGATTTTCAACTTCTTCTTTGTTCCATTGCTTTCCGTTAAGTATATTTGTATATTTACTTTTTATTTTTATTTGTTCTATTTCTATATATTCAAGGTTTAAATCTAAACTTTTATAGCAAGCTGATATTTCATCTAAAAAATCTATTGTTGTAATAGCTTCTGTAAAATTTGTTTTTGTAATGCCGTAAAATACGAAAGATTCAGAACCTTTTAAAATATGTTTATCACTTTGTAGTGCAGTATAACTACATTCGAACTGTAAATTTTCATTTTGTAAATCTTTATATAAGTATTCAATTTCTTCTGTTAGTTTAAATGTTTTGCCAAAAAATTGAAATGCATCTGTAGAGTAGGCAACAACTTTACCTTTTAACATACCTTGCTGTATGTATGGAAAGTTATCATTTTGTGGTAGGTTTTGTCTTGAACAAACAATGTAGCCATTATTCTTTTCAAAAATGGTATTGCCTAAATATTGTGCAGAATATAGTTCGTTTTCTAAAAGCCCTGTTACCGTTGATAAACCTATGTCTTGTCCATACAGCAAATCAACGGTTGCATTAGGCGAATCAAGGTCTACTTTCCAAAACCACATATTGTCTTTAGGATAAAAAGTTACATTATAGCTTATATTTTCAATATTTCCAGAAAATTTTAGACTTCTTTCGCTTTTGGAAAGCGTTGAATTTGATGATATTCCTAAAAGTGGATATACATCGATTTTATTTTCTTTGTATACGCGTAACCAAATATTATTTATTGAACCTTTAGGCAAATTTCCAAAAAAGCCATTAATCATTATATCATCATTTAAAAAAGAATAAATATTACCTGTATTTAAAAATCTATATTTGCTGTTTTTAAAATTAAATTCTATAAGTTTTGGGGTGTAGGTTAGTTTCATAGTTACTCCTTATGTTTAAATGTATTTTCTGTTATATATATTTTTTGATTTAATGTATTATTTGAGCTATTTCCGACCATAATTTCAAAGTAACCTTCTTCAAAAATGAAGTTATCTTCATAAAAATAACTTAATTTTTCTTTTGTTAATTCAAAAGTGATTTTTGTTTTTTCCTTTGCTTTTAGGAAAATACGCTTAAATTCTTTAAGTTCTTTTATAGGTCGAACTATCTTAGCGTTTACATCTTTTATATATAGTTGAAGTACTTCTGTTCCTTCTATTTTTGAATCGTTTTCTATATCAATAGAAACTAATAATGCATTTTCTGTAGATATAATCAAGTTAGATAGTTTGAAGTTTGAATAATTTAAGCCAAATCCAAAGGGAAACAAAGGCTCAACTTGACAGTCAAGATAGCGTGAAACATATCTTTCTTTTATATTATCTTTTGAAGGTCTACCTGTATTATATCTATTATAATATACTGGAATTTGTCCTACTGTTACAGGAAAACTCATTGAAAGTTTACCTGAAGGGTTTACGTCACCTACAAGTAAATCGGCTAAAGCCAAACCAGAGCAAGTGCCTAAAAACCAAGCTTGTAGTAATGCATCTGTATAAGGTAGTATTGGTGTAAGCTCTAAAGGTCTGCCACTAAATATAAGGGTAACAACTTTTTTTCCTGCTTTTTTTAGTTTTTCAACAAGTAATTCCTGATTATTTGATAGACGTAAGTTTGTTTTACTTGCTCCTTCACCTGTGTCTTGTTGATTTTCTCCAAGTGCCACTATTACGGTATCGCAATCTTTTAAATTATCTATAAAAGAATCATCAAAACTTGATATATCTGTTATAGCATCAAATAAACTACCGAGTTCATCTGTTATAGATAAAACAATGTTTTCTTTCGGATATTTTTTAAGTAAGCCTTCGTAAAGGGAAATCCCTTCAGTATTACCTGCAGACCAACCACCTAGAACTTTTTTTGTGCAAGCAAAAGGTCCCACTAGTCCTATTTTGCTTTTTTTTGAAAGGGGAAGAATATCGTCGTTTTTTAATAAAACGGCACATTCGTGAGCAATTTTTAAAGCGATATCTTTATGTGAAGATGAAAGGTGTAAATCTATTTCATCTTCTATACTTACATCTTTATATGGATTTTCAAATAGTCCTATATCGTTTTTAAGTTTTAGAACACGTCTAACAGAGTTGTCTAAAAGTTCTTGAGAAAATAGACCTTCATCAATTAAATTTGAAATATTATCTATATAGTGTGTTGACATCATTTCAATATCGACACCGGCTTCTAAACTTTTTTTTGAAGCTTCTATACCATCATAAGCTACACTATGGTTTATAACTTCTCCTACGGAGTTAAAGTCTGATATTACGACACCTTCAAAACCCCATTCTCTCCTTAAAACCCCATCTATGAGACTTTTATTTGCTGTGGCTGGTATACGGTCTACTGTATTAAAAGAACTCATAACCATTTTTGCACCTACATCTAGTGCAGACTTATATGAAGGGAGAAACATATCTTGTAAAGTTCCATAGGATAAGTCAACAGTATTATATTCACGACCTCCTTCTGGGATACCATATGCTGCAAAATGTTTTACGCAAGAAATTAGCTTATATTTTTCAGCAGGGTCGCTACCCTGATATCCACGTACAGCAGAGGAACTCATAAGTTTATTTAAGTATGGGTCTTCACCTGTTGATTCCATAACTCTACCCCATCTAGGGTCACGAACTAAGTCTGCCATAGGTGAAAAAGTTACGTGTATACCTGAGATAGAAGCTTCTTTTGCTGCTATTGAAGATGATAGCTCCATATTATTAGTTGAGAAACTGCACCCTAAGGCTAGTGGTATAGGGAATATAGTTTTAAAGCCATGAATGACATCTGCCATAAAAAGTAGGGGTATCTTATGAGGATCATTTTGTAAATGTTTTTTTTGTATTTCAATCATTGCTTTTGCATTGTCACAATTTAAAACACTACCTATAGAGCATTGTAAATTTTCAGGAACTCTTAAACCAAAGTCGGGACCAGTTAATGTTGCAATAACATCGTGACCAAAACATACAGGTGTAACTTGTGTAAGTTGAGCTAGTTTTTCTTTATTATTCATTTTTTGTAATAATGTTTCTAAATCATTATTGTTCATAATGCACCACCTTAATAAAAATTCATATGGAAACGCCTAAAAAATGCCATTATCTTTGTCATAATATCCAAGAAAGAAGCCTAAACATTGGGTGTTAGCTAGGACATAATACGGAATATAAAAAAGTATAAATGTTATGGCTTGTTGTTGTATTTTAAATATATAAATCATCTTATGAAAACGTTATCATAAAATAAGTGTTTTGTAAATAGTAAAGTGAAATTTTTTAAAAAAATAAATGAATTAAATTAATACAATTTGTTTTTTTATAGCTTTATGCATAAAAAAACAATTAACATTTTGTGTATTTTAGATGATGTGATGATAAATTCAATAAAACAGTTGACAATAACACTTCTTGAAGATATAATGAAAACAAGAATATAGAAACGTTACCACAAATGAATTTTTAAAAAGTTTATTGTGGGATAGAGGGGAGTTGAGGATTTGTAATGAAAGACAAGTCATTAGATAAAAAAAACATTAAAGAAAGATTAATAGATTTATCTAAAGAAATATGGAAATACAAAATGGTATATACCTTATTACTACCTGGTTTAATATGGATGGTTATTTTTGCATTTATACCTATGGGAGGTTTAATACTTGCTTTTAAGGATTTTAATGCTAAGTTAGGTATACTAGGTAGTCCTTGGGCAGGATTTGAAAACTTTGAATATCTTTTTAGAGATAGTGCTTTTTGGGCATCTATATGGAAAACTATATACATAAATTTAAGTAAAATGATTATCTCTTTTCCTGTTCCAATAATACTTGCTTTAATGTTTAACGAAATTAGGCTCAAAAGATATCCTAAAGTAGCACAGACTATTTATACTTTCCCCAATTTTTTATCGTGGATTGTTGTTTCAGGTATTATCATAAATTTATTATCTCAAAGTGGTTTAGTTAATAGTGTTTTAGTTTTACTTGGTTTTGAGAAAATAAACTTTATGGGCTCGGAAGGTTGGTTTCTTCCTATTCTTATATTAAGTGACATATGGAAAACTGCTGGGTGGACTGCTATTATATATATAGCTGCTATAGCTGGTATAGATCAAGAGCAATATGAAGCAGCTAGCGTTGATGGTGCTTCTCGTCTATATATGATGTATAAAATTACACTCCCTAATATTATGCCTACTGTTATGGTTATGTTTATACTTGCGGCAGGTAGTATGGTATCTTCAAGTTTTGATCAAGTATTTAACTTGTCAAATCCTGCAACGAAAGATGCTGCAGAGGTTCTTGATATGTATATTTATCGTGTTACTTTTAGTAGTTCAACGGATTTTTCTTTTTCAGCTGCTGTAAGTTTGTTCCGTTCTATTTTAAATATGTGTTTCTTATTATTAGCTAATAAGGGAGCTATTCTTTTAGGTGGAAGCGGATTGTTTGCGACAGGAGGTAAGAAAAATGCTAAATAAAAAAATAACTGGTCTTGATATTTTATTTATATTTATTACTACTATGGGGGCATTAATGATTATAATACCTTTTTGGAATGTGCTTGTTATTTCCTTTGCCACGCAAAAAGAATATGCAGATACTCCTTTAATGTTGTTACCACAAAATCCAACTCTTGAGTCATATAAATATTTATTTAGTGATGGAAAAATACTAACAGGTTATAAAAATACTATGAAGCTTATTATTATGGGTGTTCCACTTAGTGTTTTTTTAACTGCCAGTATGGCTTACGGATTTAGCTATAAATCTTTTCCCGGTAAAAAAATATTATTGTATGCTGTTATGTTTACTATGATATTCAATGGTGGTATTGTACCTATGTACTTAGTTATGAAAGGTCTTAATTTGACTGGCTCATTATGGTCTGTTGTTTTTGCTAACTGCTTTAGTGTATATAATATGATTTTAATGATGAACTATTTTCAAACTATTCCAGAATCTGTTATGGAGTCTGCAAGACTTGATGGTCTTGGGGATTGGGGTATACTTTTTAAAATTGTATTACCACTTGCCAAACCTATACTTGCTACAATTACTTTATTTTATTTAGTTGCTTTTTGGAATCAATGGTATGATTCTATGATTTTTTTAAGAAAAGCAGATATGCTGCCTTTACAAAATGTTTTACAAGGAATAATTCAGGAAACCCAGATTGCTACTTCTGCTACAGGTAGTATTGCGTCAAGAGGTCAAACACAGTTTTCTGAAGGAATAAAAATGGCAGCTGTATTTATATCTATGGTACCTATAATGTGTATTTTTCCACTATTACAAAAACATTTTTCTAAAGGTATTATGATTGGAGCAATAAAGTCATAGTTTATGACTTTAATGATATTTAACTTTATAGCGTTATTTAAAAAATTAAATAATGTTAGTTACAAAATAAATTTTAAGGAGAAAAATTATGAAGAAAAAAGTGAATAATTTTAGAAAAATAATAGTTTTAGCTATTGCTACTACTATGTCATTATCTCTAATAGCTTGTGGTGAAAAACAAACTGATGAAACTGGAGCAATAGAAGGAGAAAATCTCAGTGGTAACTATGATGAACAGTTATCTATATCTTTAGCAGTTTTAGATAATGTTACTGATGAACAATGGGAAAATGATTTCCATAAATACTTTGAAGATAAGTTTAACATTGATTGGGACTATAACTATGTTGAATGGGGTTCTTGGGCAGAAAAACTTAGAGTTTGGATAAATGCTAATGATTTACCAGATGTTTCTATTTGGGATTATAATTATACTGATGCAAAAGATTATGTTGAACAAGATTTATTATACAAATTTCCTGATGATTGGAAAGAAAAGTGGCCAAATGTTGCAAAAGCATACGAGGCTAGCCCATTAAACCTTGAGCTTGAAGAACAATTTGGTGGCACTTATGTTTTACTTAGACCTATTTTTGTTAATCACTCTTTAACAAATCCCCCTGTAAATCAAGTTGGCGTAATAGGTATACGTAAAGATTGGGCAGAAGCTGTTGGATTTGAACTTAAAGATGCTTACACTATTGATGAAATGTTTGAATATGCAAGACTTGTAAAAGAACAAGATCCGGGAGCTTTAGGAGATAAACTTATTCCTATATGTTTTGACCCTGCAAACTCTCTTACTAGCTTTGTTAGTGCTACATCTAACCATGGTAGACTTGAAACTGCTTTTTATCAAGGTGATGATGGTACATATCAATGGGGTGGTGCAGATCAAGAAACTTTAGAAGGTTTAAAGTTATATCAACAAGCTTATAATGAAGGTTTATTAGATCAAGAGTTTTTCCAACTTAATGATAACGATAAAGAAAAGTTTTATGTAAATGGTACTGTAGCAGTTTATCATATGGGTGGTGTTGCTGATTTTAGACAAACAGTTGATACTGAAATGAGAACAAACCTTGGAGTTACTAGTGATGATGTAGTTCACGAAGCAATACTTTTAGGTAATGACGAAAAATATCATAATATCGTTCTTGGTTCTAACTATTGGAGCAGTTTAATATTATCACCTGACATTACTGATGAAAACTTTAACAGATTTATGGACTTTTTAGACTATACTTGTACTGATGAAGGTCAAAATATTGTAAATATGGGCTTTGAAGGTGTTGACTGGGAAGTAAATGAAAATGGCGAAGCTGTTAGTATACTTGAGGGTATGAGTGTTACAGAAAAATATGGTCCTCGTATCGAAAGCTTATACATACTTGAAGATGATTTTGCCGTTATAAATCCTGCTATTAAAGCTGAATATAGAGATAGAATGAAAACTTTAGCTGAAGCAAAACTTGAATACGGCGAAGGCGAATATTCTGAAATAGACTGGAACGTTGAGCTTAATTCTTCGAGAGAAAAAAATCAAGCACAATTAGACTATGCAACAGAATATGCAAACTTAATCTTAAAAGATGGAGATTTAGAAACAAACTGGAATGAATGGGTAAACAGTAAAATGTCTGTAATTCAACCTTATATAGATGTTTTAAACGAAGGTGTTACTGAATAATTCAGTTATAGAAAAAAATAATTTTCTAATACTGTCATATAGAAGTGAGGGTGCTGAAAAAGTCAAAAAAGAAAAAAATATTACTAATGATAATGGCACGAAAATAGTGAGATAGCATAAAATCAGCGAGGAAAGAAGGTGCTGATAAAGTCAAAAAGAAAAAA
>JBKECM010000144.1:0-17022 GCA_047974615.1 Lachnospirales bacterium | reverse complement strand
AATAGTTCAAGAAAGCTTCGACAACGCATAACAGCGTGTTTCTGCTAGGAGAAGCTGACGCAGAAATTTTGAAAATTTATAGAAAATTAAAAATAATGGGGTTTTTAGAGGTTGCCTTAATACAAAAAATTTTTTAAATTAATATATTTCAATAGTATTTTTAATTACCTTAATTAATGCCTTTTCAAAGTCAAGATTATTTTCTTTTGTACGTTTTGGTATTTGCGTATAGTTTCCTTTTTTACGCTCTTTTTTACTTATATGGCGTGAGTTTAATAAAAAATCAATGTTATCTATTGTAAAGACTAAACCATTTTGATTTATTGGAAAACATTTTTTACCCAAACCTAAACTTGCTACACCATAATCTTGTGTAATTATAATGTCATTTGATTTTGCATAATTTATTAAGGTTAAGTCAGTACTTTCTTTATACGTATCAGAAAGTACTGTTTTTAAGTTGTACTTGCTTAAATTATGATTTATTGTTGTAAACAATATTACCTCGATATTAAAAAGTTTTCCTTGTTCTATGCAAATATCTATTACTGGACATGCATCGGCATCTATTAGTATTCTCATTTTTTTACCTTTCTATTAATATTAAATTTTCTTTAACTATTATATCATAAAAAAACTTTTTTAAAAACATTGATTTATTTTTATGTTTAATGTATAATATAAGGGAACAAATTTTTGATAAATTGTAAAAAAATTATAAAATAACATATATGTATCGAAAAATTATTCCGTTTTATTTATTAAAAAGAAAATTACTTTTATGAAAATCTATTTGGAGGGAACTATGGAGTTTAAAGTTGTATCAGAATATGCACCTACTGGTGACCAACCTGAAGCTATTAAAGAATTATCAGATAATTTTTCTGCAGGTAAAAAGTTTCAAACTTTACTTGGAGTTACTGGTTCGGGTAAAACTTTTACAATGGCAAATATTATACAAAACTTGCAAAAGCCAACTCTTATAATGGCTCATAATAAAACACTTGCAGCTCAGTTATATAACGAGTTTAAAGAGTTTTTTCCAAATAACGCTGTGGAATATTTTGTATCATATTACGATTATTTTCAACCGGAAGCATATGTTCCATCTAGCGATACTTATATTGAAAAAGATAGCTCAATTAATGATGAAATAGATAAACTTCGACATTCAGCGACGTCTGCTTTATTTGAAAGAAATGATGTAATTATTGTAGCTTCTGTATCCTGTATATATGGTTTAGGTGACCCTATAGATTACAAAAATATGTGTATATCATTAAGACCAAATCAAACATTTGACCGTGATGAAGTTCTTAGAAAGCTTGTTGAGATACAATATAATAGAAATGATATTGACTTTCAACGTGGTACTTTTAGAGTAAGAGGAGATGTTGTTGAAATTTTTCCTTCTCATTCTGATACAAATATATATAGAGTTGAGTTTTTTGGTGATGAAATAGATAGAATACAAGAAGTTGTTGTTTTAACGGGTGAAGTAATAGGTGAGTTAAAACACGCTCTTATCTTCCCTGCAAGTCACTTTGTTACACCACGTGAAAAGCTTATGAAAGCCACTCAAAATATAGAAACTGAAATGGGCGAAGTATATAAAGATTTTAAAAATCAAGATAAGCTTTTAGAAGCACAACGAATTATGCAAAGAACAAATTATGATATTGAAATGCTACGTGAAGTTGGTTTTTGTTCTGGCATAGAAAACTACTCAAGACACCTATCTTTTCGTGAGGCAGGTAGTACTCCTTTTACGCTACTTGATTATTTTCCTGATGATTTTTTAATAATTGTAGACGAAAGTCATGTTACTATTCCTCAAGTTGGGGCAATGTACAAGGGTGATTTTGCTAGAAAAGACACTTTAGTTAATTATGGCTTTAGATTGCCATCGGCAAAGGATAATAGACCATTAAAATTTGATGAGTTTGAAAGTAAAATAAATCAAATGCTTTTTGTTTCTGCTACACCTAGTAAGTATGAGGGTGATAACTCTGAATATGTGGCTGAACAAATCATAAGACCTACTGGACTTGTTGACCCACTTGTAGAAATAAAACCAATTTCTAGTCAAGTTGACGACTTAGTAGGTGAAATAAACAAAACAATTACACAAGGTTTTAAAGTACTTGTCACAACTTTGACTAAAAAAATGGCAGAAGATTTGACAGAATATTTTAAAGAAGTAGGAATACGAGTTAAATATTTACATTCAGATATACAAACTTTAGAAAGACTTGAAATCATTCGAGATTTACGACTTGATGTTTTTGATGTTTTAATAGGAATAAATCTTTTACGTGAAGGTTTGGATATTCCAGAAGTTGCACTTGTTGCTATACTTGATGCAGATAAGGAAGGGTTTTTACGTTCTGAAACTGCTCTTATACAAACAATAGGGCGTGCTGCACGTAACTCTGAAGGTAGAGTAATTATGTATGCAGATAGAATTACAGGTTCTATGGAACGTGCTTTAAAGGAAACACAAAGACGTCGTGACATTCAACTTGAATATAACAATATACACAGAATAATACCTAAAACAATTATAAAAAAAGTACATGATATTATTAAAGTTACTGATAAAGATAACAATAAAAAATCTAAAGTTTTAGAAAAAGACCCTGAAAGTATGAATAAAGCAGAACTTAAAAAAGCTATAACAAAGCTTGAAAAAGAAATGAAAATGTGTGCTTTAGATTTACAGTTTGAAAGAGCTGTTATACTTCGTGATGAAATCGTCGAACTTAAGAAAATGTTACTTGAAATGTAATTTACAGGAGATAAAAATGGGAAAAGATACTATTGTAATAAAAGGTGCTAGGGAAAATAACTTGAAAAATATTTCCTTAGAATTGCCTCGTGAAAAATTTATAGTTTTAACTGGAGTTTCCGGATCTGGTAAATCTAGTTTAGCTTTTGAAACAATATATGCAGAAGGACAACGACGATACGTTGAAAGTCTATCAAGTTATGCAAGACAATTTTTAGGTCAAATGGAAAAACCTGATGTTGATGTTATAGAAGGGTTATCACCAGCAATATCAATAGATCAAAAAACAACAAACCATAACCCACGTTCAACTGTAGGTACTGTTACAGAAATCTACGACTATTTACGTTTATTATTTGCTAGAGTTGGTGTACCACATTGTCCAAAATGTGGTAAAGAGATAAAAAAACAAACTGTATCACAGATTGTTGATAAAATAATGGAACTACCAGAACGAACAAAAATACAAATTCTTGCACCTATTGTTAAAGGAAGAAAAGGTAGACACGAAAAGGTAATAGAAGGTATCAAAAAAAGTGGTTATGTTCGTGTTAGAATAGATAATAACTTGTATGACTTATCTGAAAATATTGAACTTGATAAAAATAAGAAGCACAACATTGAAATTGTTGTAGATAGGCTTGTAATTAAAGAAGGTTTAGAAAACCGTTTGGCTGAGAGCGTTGAAAACGTTATGAATGTTTCAAGTGGTGTTCTTATTGTGCAACTCGATAACGAAGATTTAGTTTTTTCACAAAATTTTTCTTGTCCAGATTGTGATATAAACATTGAAGAAATTGAGCCGCGTTCATTTTCTTTTAATAATCCACAAGGTGCATGTGAAAAATGCCATGGTTTAGGGCGATTAATGGAATTTCATAAAGATTTAATTGTACCGAATATGGAACTTAGCATAAACCAAAGCCCTTTTAATGTTGGAGGTTGGACTATGCCAAAGGGCAATAGTAAAGACAACTATATTAAAAAGTTTTTTGTAGCTTTAAGTGAAGAACTTGATTTTTCCCTTGATACACCGTTAAAAGATTTACCTGAAGAAACTTTAAATATTATTTTATATGGATATAATAAACAGTTACTTATTGTTTTACCAAATGGAAACAAATATAACTATAATTTTGAGGGTGTTATTACTACTACAGAAAGACGATATAAAGAAACTCCTTCTGATGCAGCTAAAAGACAGTACGAAGACCTAATGGAAGACGTTGAGTGTCCAAAATGTAGGGGAAAAAGACTAAATGATAATGTTTTAGCTGTAACTGTTGGTAATAAAAACATATCAGAAGTTACTCATCTAACTATTGAAGATTGTCTTAAGTTTTTCAATAATTTAGACTTGCAAAATAATGATAAGCTTATAGCTGAACCTATTTTAAAAGAAATTAATGCTAGATTAACTTTTTTATGTAATGTAGGTCTTACATATCTTTCATTAGCACGTTCAGCAGGCACTTTATCAGGGGGTGAAAGTCAACGTATAAGACTTGCAACGCAAATCGGCTCTGGTCTTGTTGGTGTTGTTTATATACTTGATGAACCTAGTATCGGTCTACACCAAAGAGATAATGATAAACTTTTAAGTACTTTAAATCATTTAAAAGATCTGGGTAATACTTTAATCGTTGTTGAACATGATACAGATACCATGCTTGCTTCTGATTATATTGTAGATATAGGACCACTTGCTGGTGTACATGGTGGTGAGGTAGTTTTTGCAGGTAATTCTAAAGAAATTTTTAGTGCAAATAGTATTACTGCAGAATATCTTAATGGAAAAAGAAAAATTGATGTGCCTAAAGTTCGCCGTCCTATTGATAAGGGATTTCTTACAATAAAAGGTGCAAGAGAAAATAACTTAAAAAATATTGATGTTGATATACCACTTGGTGTTGTTACATGCTTTACAGGTGTTTCAGGTTCTGGAAAAAGTTCTATTGTAAATCATATTCTATATAAATCTTTAGCTAAAAACTTAAATAGAGCTAAAATTAAAGCAGGTGACCACGACGAAATACTTGGCATCGAAAACTTAGACAAAATAATTAATATAGACCAATCACCTATAGGTAGAACTCCTAGAAGCAATCCTGCAACTTATGTTGGGGTTTTTGATTTAATACGTGACCTTTTTGCAAGTACTCAAGAAGCTAATATGAGAGGATACCAAAATGGTAGATTTAGTTTTAATGTTCGTGGTGGTCGTTGCGATGCTTGTGACGGCGATGGTATATTAAAAATCGAGATGCATTTTTTACCTGATATATTTGTACCTTGTGAAGTGTGTCATGGTAAGAGATATAATCGTGAAACTTTAGAAATTAAATATAAAGAGAAAAATATTGCAGATGTTCTTGATATGACTATTGAAGATGCTTTAGTATTTTTTGAAAATATTCCTCGTATCCATAGTAAAATCAAAGCTTTGTATGATGTTGGTTTAGGGTATATTAAACTTGGACAATCTGCAACTACTCTTTCAGGTGGAGAAGCCCAAAGGGTAAAACTTGCAACAGAACTTTCAAAGCGTTCAACAGGAAAAACAATTTATGTACTTGACGAACCTACTACTGGTTTACATATTTATGATGTACATAAACTTGTAAACATTATAAATATGTTAGCAGAAAACGGAAATACTGTTGTTATTATTGAGCATAACCTTGATGTAATAAAAACTTGTGATTATATAATCGACATTGGACCTGAAGGTGGCGACGGTGGTGGTCAAATTTTTGCTAAAGGCACACCAGAGGAAGTTGCAAATGCAAAAGGTAGTTACACAGGTAAATATCTTAAAGATGCTTTAAAAATTAAATAATTGCCAATATTTTACCACAAAATATATATTTTTATTCATATATTTTGTGGTAAAATGAATTTGTTATAAAATATAATATATATTTATACATTATTTGTATTTAAAATTTATGAATTTTTATTTTTAATTTTAGGCATAGCAACTTGTTGTATTAAATAAGTATACTTTTTATATAGTTATATTGCTTGACTTGTATATAAGCACTGAAAAATGCATAAAGTATTTACAAATAGTGTTAATTATAGTAGTATAAGTACTATGTTAAAATATTTTGTATTTTAAAACAACAAAAACAGAAATAGGAGTTTGTTTTATGAAAAAAAATTTAAAAAAAGTTTTAATAGGTTTTACAATGGCTACTTTAATGTTTGCTTTAGCTTCATGTGGTAGTACTGCTGATACGCAAACTGAAACAACTGAAACAACAGAGGCTGAAACTACTGAAACTGAAACTACTGAAGCTGAAACTACTGAAGCTGAAACTACGACAGAAGAAACTGTAGTGGAAGATGTTGTAGAAGAATCGACTGAAAGTGCTGAATCTGCAACTTCTACTCCGGGTCTTTATGAAACAAGTACACTTACTTTAAACTATGACCCTACTTTTGAGTTCATTCCGGGTATAGAAACTGAAGAAGTTACTATGGCAACTATTACTGCACCTGACCAAACTTCAATGTTAGTAGTACAATCATACCCAAATAGCGGTTTAGCTATAGCTGATGTTTTAACTGCTACTGATGAGCAATTACTTGCTAGTGGTAGCTTTACATTAGTATCTGAAGAGGCAATTACTATTGGTGGTGTAGAGGGTAGTAAAAAACTTTACAAAATGGAAGCTGATGGTCAAACTGTTTTACAATGTATTTATGGTGTAGAAAATAATGGTACTATTTATATAGGTATTGGCGCTGCACAAGATGAAACAAGTCTTGGAGTTGTAGAAAATATATTAGTTAATATTCAATATAAATAAAAAATATTAGGGTTATAAATTCAAAATTGGATTTATAACCTTTTTTTTAAAAAAAGAAAATCTTTTTTCAATCACATAATTTATAAATCTACATACAATAGAGTACACAAAAAAAGTGGAGGAATTGATTATGGATTTATTTGATATAAGACTAGAAGATGAAATTCGTGGAGTTGCAGATGGAACTTTAGCGAATAATAGATTAAGAAACGAGTGTATTATTGCTCTTAAAGCATATGATACACAACGTTCACAAGATTGTTGTACACCTCTTGAAATTGGCCCAGCTCGTGCAGCTGAAGATACTTGCATCGGTGATGACTTTATAAACGAAGGTGAAATTATTCATGCACCATATAATGCAACTAGTGTTTCTGTTGACAAAGTTAAAATTAAGAAAATAATTATAGTAGACAAGAAAGCAAATTGCTTTAGAAATGGTTATTGGGATATTGATATCCAATATGTTTTTGTATATAGAATTACTTTTAGAGAAGCTAACGGTTGTAAAATAGGAAGCGTTAAAGCAAATTCAACTTATAATAAAAAAGTTACTATGTTTGGTTCTACAGGTAGCGAATTAACTTTAGCTAGTGATTTATTTGAAAACTTTAGTAATAATGGCTCAACTATTGAAGGCGAACCATATGTTTTAGTAGAAGCAAAAGCTATTGCACTTTCTGCTGATATTAAATATTGCCATTGTAAACCACATCACAAAGGTCATAAGCATTGCAATGAAAATGACGTAGAAGATACTTTAGATGAAAACAGCGAAGTTTTAGTTACTATTGGTTTATTTTCAATCATTAAAGTGTTCCGTATTGTAAACTTAACTGTTCAAAGCAATGGTTTCTGTGTACCAGAAGAAGGTGACGATATTGACCCACTTGATCCTTGTGAATTTTTCGATAGTTTGGACTTCCCACTTGATGTATTTTGCCCACCACAAAAACCTGAATTTTTTGCAGGAGTAAGTAACAATATTCCAAGTGAAAATAAATGCGATAAACATCACAAAAAACATCACCACAACGACTGTGGTTGCGAACCAAAACATGATGAGTGCCACGACAACCATTACGACAAAAAATATAAAAAAGGTTGTAATTCTTGTAGATAATAAAATATAAAATTTTAAGTCAGTACCATAAAGAAAGTTGCTAAAAAGTTATGAAAGAAAAATATTAATAGCTTAGCGATATGCCTTATGATTTACTTAGCAAATCATAAGGCATATACTAATTTTATTAAGTAGTATTTTTTAAAACTTACCAGCAGTTTCCCATATTGGTGCTGATTTTTTTAATAAGAAAATAAAATCTTGGCATAATTGCATTTTACAATGATGCTATATTCAAAATTAATGAGATTTTTTATTAATATTTTATTTTAATAATTGTATGTTAATACTAATTTTTAACAAAAAAATATTTTTTTTAAAGTATAAATATTATATAAAATTTATACTTATTTTGTATAATATTTAGTTGAGTTATTAAAATGAGGTCTTTTTTATGATAAATTTTTTACAATTACAACAAATATGTGATATATATCACACATATATTGCATAAAAATGTTATAATGTATATATAGGAGGTGTTTTATGTTTAAAAATGAATATGATAGTTTAGCAAAGGTAAGTAAAAATAAGGTGAATTTTTTAGAGCAAAATCCCTTTGGTTATTTTCTTGCATCTTGCCTTGCAGGAATTTATGTTGGTTTTGGTATCATTTTAATTTTTACAATAGGTGGTTTATTAAATGGACAACCTTATGCTAAAGTTGTAATGGGTATAAGTTTTGGAATTGCTCTTAGCTTAGTAGTTATGGCAGGTTCTGAACTTTTTACTGGAAATAACCTTATTATGGGTGCTGGCAGTATTAAAGGTGAAGTACCTTGGAGCAAAACCATAAAGCTTTGGGTAGTATGTTATGTAGGTAATTGGGTTGGTGCTTTTTTGCTTGGGATTGTATATATTTTAACAGGTTTAAGTAATGGTCCAATAGGCGAATTTTTTGCAAGTGTTACTTTAACAAAAACAACTACGCCGATTTCTGAGCTTTTTTTTAGAGGAGTGCTTTGTAATGTTTTAGTTTGTCTTGCAATATGGTGCTTTTTTAAATTGCAAAGTGAAAGTGGTAAACTTATAATGATTTTTTGGTGTTTATTTGCTTTTATTACTTCTGGTTTTGAGCATAGCATTGCAAATATGACTGCTTTAACGGTAGGTTTACTTCAGCCTATGGGTCAAGCTATTACAGTAGGTGGTTATTTTACAAATATTTTAGTTGTTACACTTGGAAATATGGTTGGTGCTTTTTTATTTCTAGTTATTCCATACTATATTATGCAGAAAAAAGATTAATTATAGGAGTTGTTTATGAAAAGTGTATTAATAATAGCTCATGGTAGTAAGGACACTAAAGAAAATGATGCTTTTGTTGAAATTATAAATATGGTTTCGGAAATACTTGGAAGTGAATATATTGTTGATGGTATTTTTATAAGTTTAAAAGATATTGATTTTAATTATAAACTTGAAGAATTAGTAGAAAATGGCATTGAAAATATTACAATAGTCCCATATTTTCTATTTTCTGGTCGACATATAAAAAATACAATTCCTAATATGATTAAAGATTTTGTGAAAAAATACCCAAATATAGAAGTAAATTTAAAAAATTCTTTAGGTATTGATAGAAGACTTGCTGAAATAGTTGTTGATAGAATTATAGAATAAAAATTTTAGAAAAGAGGTTAAATAATGGGTTTTAAACTTAAAACTACAGATTTTAATGAATGTTTAAATTTATTAAAAGAAGATTATGTCGTATATGCTCCGAAGTTGACTGCTTATAAAGGTCATTTTTCTGATACAGATTTAGTTAAATATGAAGAAATTAACAAAATAGAGGAAATTGAATTTAATAAGAAGTCAAGATTTTCTTTTAAAGAAATACTTAATCCTATAACACAAACTTTGTTTTACTTTACTGAAAATTCTACAACAGAGCCAGAGTTAAGTAAAAAAGGTGCGATTGTTTTTTTAAGAAGTTGCGATTTACATGGCGTTAAAAGACTTGACGAAATTTATTTAAAAAATGGTGCAGAGGACTATTACTATAAAAAAATACGTGAAAACGTTAAATTTGTGCTTATAGGGTGTTTTGAAACTTATCAAAACTGTTTTTGTGTAGATATGGGAAGTAATATTTCTACTAACTATGATTTAAGTGTTGAATATAAAAATAATGAAGTTTTTATTGATGTTAAAGATGATTATTTTTTAGAAATTTTTAATAAATTTGAAAAAACTGATGTTACACCTAATTTTGTAACAAAAAATAATGTAAGCGTTGAAATACCTGAAAGGGTAGATATTTCATTGTTTGAAAGTGATATATGGGAAGAGTATAACCAAAGATGTATTTCATGTGGTAGATGTAATTTTGTCTGTCCAACTTGTACTTGCTACACTATGCAAGATATTTTCTATGAGGATAATGGAAAAGTTGGTGAACGCCGCCGAGTTTGGGCATCTTGTCATGTAGATGGTTTTACAGATATGGCTGGTGGACATTCCTTTAGAAAAAATAAATCTTCTCGTATGCGTTTTAAAGTTTTACATAAAGTTTATGACTATAACAAAAGATTTGGATATCATATGTGTGTTGGTTGCGGTCGTTGTGACGATGCCTGTCCTGAATATATTTCTTTTTCCAACTCAATAAATAAACTTTCTATAGCAGTTAAGGAGGTAAAATAATGAAAAATGAATATATACCTTTTCAGTCTGAAATTCTCGACATTATCAAGCATACAGATATAGAATACACTTTCAGAATGGCTTTTAAAGGTGAGGTTAAACCGGGTCAATTTTTTGAAGTTTCACTTCCAAAGTACGGTGAGGCACCTATTTCTGTTAGTGGCATAAGTGAAGATAGCGTTGAATTAACTATACGTAAAGTAGGTCACGTTACAAATGAAATATTTGAAAAAGGGATTGGTACTTCCTTACTTATGCGTGGACCTTATGGTAATGGGTTTGACCTTGAATTGTATAAAAATAAAGATATTATTATTGTTGCTGGTGGTACTGGTGTTTCTCCTGTACGTGGTGTTGTAGATTATTTTGCTAAAAATAGTGATAAATGTATCAAGCTTACAGTTATTGCAGGATTTAAAAGTACTAAAGATGTTTTATTTAAAGATGACTTTAAGGCATGGATTGATACTTCAAATATTATTATGACAATAGATAAAGAAGAAGAAGGCTATAATGGTAATGTAGGTCTTGTAACAAACTATATTCCAACTTTAGAAGTGGAAGATTTTAGTGTTGTAGAAGCTATTGTTGTTGGCCCTCCAATTATGATGAAATTTGCTACTAAAGCACTTATTGATCTTGGCGTACCTGAAAAACAAATTTGGGTTTCTCAAGAAAGAAAAATGTGTTGTGGTATAGGTAAATGTGGACACTGTAAAATTAATGATACCTATATATGTTTAGATGGTCCTGTATTTAATTACGTTGAAAATAAAGAATTAGTAGACTAAGGAGGTAAAATAATATGGATTTGAATGTAAAAAAACTTAAGAAAAATGCTTTTCGTGTTACAAAAAATCGTAACATTACTTCCTCAAGGATACGTGTTCCCGGTGGATATTTAAATACGGAAATACTTGAACTTGTACAAAAAATTGCAGATAAATATGGTGATGGTACAATTCATTTAACTACTAGACAAGGTTTTGAGATTTTAAACATACCTATGGAAAAAATAGATGAAGTTAATCTTGAACTTCAACCATTAATGGATAAACTTAATATAAATCAATATGCTGAAGATAAAAACAAAGGTTATTCAGCTGCTGGAACACGTAATGTTGCTGCTTGTGTAGGTAATAAGGCATGTCCTTTTGCTTGTTATGAAACTACAGGTTTTGCAAAACGTATTGAAGATGCTATTTTTCCACATGATTTTCATTTTAAAATAGCATTAACAGGTTGTCCGAATGATTGTATTAAGGCTCGTTCAAACGATTTTGGTATAATTGGTATGACAAAACCAGTATACGAAAGTTATAGATGTGTTACATGTAAAGCTTGTATAAATGCTTGTAGAAGAAAATCTACAGAAGCTTTATCATTAGTAAATGGTAAAGTGAAAAGAGATGCTAGTAAGTGTATAGGCTGTGGTGAATGTGTTCTTAATTGTCCAACATCTGCTTGGACTCGTGACCCAAAAAAATTCTATAGACTTGCTATTATGGGTAGAACAGGTAAGAAAAATCCTCGTCTTGCAGAAGATTTTTTACTTTGGGCTGATGAAGAAAGTATCATAAAAATCATAGAAAATACTTATAAATATGTTAATGAACATATTTCTCTTGAATCACCGGGAGGAAAAGAACATATAGGATATATTGTTGATAGAACTGGCTTTATGGAATATAAAAAATGGGCGATTGAAGACGTTAAGTTTCCAGAAGGTACTTTAGTTAAAGACAATATATATTGGAGTGGTATTCATTATAACCAAAATAGAAGTAACTCATATAGTGACTATAATTAATTAGACTATAAGATATATATGTTGTTTTTTTCAATAAAATAAATATATGTTGCATTTGCAACTTAAATAAAAAACAAAGTATGTTAGAGTATTATCAATATACTTTGTTTTTTGTGTTTAAAATATAAATATTTAAGGTAGGGTTGAATATGACATATGAATTGAATCTTTATGAACACTTTTTAAAGTTATTAAATAATGAATTAAAAATTATAAAATTTAAAAAAAATGAATTTATTTTTATTGAAGGTGATAAAAATGAGTATTTGTATATAATTTTGGAAGGTAAAGTTGAACTTTTTAAAACTACTAAAAGTTGGGAAGAAAGAATCTTTTATATTTTAAGAGAGGAAAATCTTATTAATGAAGAAATTATATATTCAAATCATATTTGTAGCTCTACATCATGTAGGGCTATTACCGATGTTGTTGTATATAAAGTGCATAAAAATATTATAAAGTTATATATAGAAAAGGATTGTAAGATTTTAGAATTTTTCTATAAAAGTATGAGTGTTAAACTTTCGAGAACTTATAGGCAACTTAAAAATAGTGGTACTAGCATACCTGTTGAAAAAAAGATTTCTTCAAAACTTTGGAAATTGGCTCAAGATTTTGGTATAAAAACTGATGAAGGTGTATATATTGACATACCTTTAAGTTGTACAGTTTTGTCAAAAATGATTGGTACAAAAAGGGAAACTGTTTCACGTTGTATTAATAAACTTAAAAAAAATGGGGTACTAGATTTTAAAGACGAATCTTTCATTATATATAAAATGGAAGGTCTTTGTACACGATTTGACCATAGATATAGTGAAGAATAATATTTATTATTACTATAATATTTTTATTACATAAATTTTTTTGAAAAAAATTAAATTGTAGATATATAGTATTTTTTGTGGTATACTATGAACACTAATACAATTATTATTTAAAAAAATGAGGTGATGTTATGAGTGATAAAGATTATAATGTTGAAAAAGAAAATAACGAATTTATACAACAAAATCAAGATGATTTTATTGCTTTAAAATCAAAAAAGGCTAAAAAAAATAAAAAGGTATCGCCTTATCCATATATTATTTTTTCCGTTATATCCCTTTTATTTGTTGTAGTTATTTCTGTTGTTGCCTTCACTTTATGGAAAGAATTACCACAAAACATTGTGGTTGATGTTAACACATATTTTCAAGATACAAGACAATTTGTTAGTGTTGAAGATGAATATATAAAGCTTGATGAAAATCTAGTTATTGATCAAGGTGAAGTTTATGTGCCGATAGAGTTCGTTAAAACATATATAGATGAATATATTTTCTACGAAGCAAATAGTAGTTCTGTTACTATTACAAATGATGTTAATGTTATAAAAATGTCAACGGAAGATTTAACATACTATGTTAATGACGATATATTAGAACTCGAAATTCCTATTATATCTCAAAATGACACTGCATATTTACCTATTAATCTTATAGAAAATTTGTATGATGTAACTTTAAAATTTAATGAAAATACAAATGTTTTAAGTTTAAATTATACAACATCTCCTTCAAGTGTGGCAAATGTGCTTGAAGATGTAAAAGTTCGATATAATTATACAACATCTTCAAATTTAACTACAAAGTTAACTAAAGGTGAAGAAGTTGAAGTGTATGGCGAATATGATAATTATACAAAAATACGTACTAGTGATGGTTTGCTTGGATATATACCTACAGATAAATTAGGCGAAAAAACTTTAATAGAAAGTACTACGAAGTCTGTTCATATACCTAAAAATTTAAGAGATGAAAAGATTACTTTGTTGTGGGATCAAATATATCAATATGAATCAAATAAACTTGCTAATAAGCAAACTTTACCTGTTGGCGTCGACATAGTTTCACCTACGTGGTTTAAATTTGATGACACAAAGCTTGATGGTACACTTGTGAGTTTGGCGGATACAAGCTATGTTGATGCTATTCATAATCAAGGTGGTGAAGTTTGGCCTATTTTGACTGATAACTTTAATTCAACTATTTCAAGCACTATTTTACGTAGCCCTGAATATCGTGAAAATACAATTAAGCAAATTTTAGCTTTTTGTACACTATACAAACTTGATGGTATTAATATTGACTTCGAGGCTGTTCAGGCTACTGATAGTGAATATTTTATTCAGTTTTTAAGAGAACTTTATCCATATATGAAAAAAAGTAATTTGATTTTATCTGTTGATACTTTTGTACCTAGTGCTTGGTCTATGTACTATAACCGTAAAGCTATAGCTGAAAGCTGTGACTATATTGCAGTTATGACATATGATGAACATACAGGAGTAAGCGAAACTACAGGGCCGGTTGCTTCCTTAAACTTTGTAAATGAAGGAATTTTAAATACTCTTGAAGAAGTACCAAAAAATCAAATACTTATGGGTATTCCTTTTTATACAAGAATATGGAAAACATATCCAAACGGTACTTTCACTATTTTAAATTATTCTATGGATTCAGCTATAGACTTATTTGAAAGAAATGATGCTACTATCGTTGATGATAGCGTTACAGGTTACAAATATGCTACTTTTGACTATGTTGAAGATGGACAAAATATTAAATATGAAGCTTGGCTTGAAGATAGTGATAGTATAAAGAAAAAGTTAGAAATATATGAAAAACATGATATTGCAGGTGTTGCTTTATGGTCAAGAGATTTGGAGCAAGATGATACTTTTGAAATAATACACGATGTCGTAAACTAAGGGGAATTATATGATTGAGTTATTTAACACTACGGATATTGATACAAAATATAAATATTTATTAAGTACAATAAAGGATACTTTAGAACACGAAAATAATGTGGGTGCTAATTTATCAAATATTACTGCTATTCTTAACTACTATTTAAGCGATATAAACTGGGTAGGTTTTTATTTATGCGATGAAAAAAAGGAAAATGAACTAGTGCTATCTTATTTCCAAGGAAATGTTGCTTGTACTAGAATACCTTTTGGCAAAGGTGTTTGTGGTACTGCTATTTTAGAAAATAGGATTTTAGTTGTAGAAGATGTTCATAAATTTCCCGGTCATATTGCTTGTGATAGTGCATCAAATAGCGAAATTGTTATTCCTATAAATGTTAATAACAAAAAATATGGTGTACTAGATATAGATAGTCCTTTAGTAAATAGATTTTCTCAAAAGGAAGTTGATATACTTAAAGATGTTGTAATTGAAATCGAAAAGTTTTTAAGTAGAATTTAATTAATTTTAGGTGTGGTATGGAACGTTTAGATAAAATTTTAGTTAACAAAAATTATGGTAGTAGAAAAATCGTTCATAAGCTTATAAAAGATGGTTTAGTAAAAGTTGATGATAATATTGTAAAAGATAAAGACATTAAAATAACTTCTGAATCAAAAATAACTGTTAAAGGTCTAGTAGTTACAAACTTTTATGATGACTGTTATATAGTTATGAATAAGCCTAAAGGAGTTGTTTCAGCTACAAAAGATAAAGATAAAACGGTTATTGATTTACTATTACCTTGTGACTTTAGAAATGATTTACATTTAGTAGGTAGACTTGATAAGGATACTACTGGACTTTTAATTTTAACTACTGACGGTAATTTTTCAAGTAGAACTTTGCTACCAAACCGTCATGTTAGTAAAAAATATCTTGTTGTGGTAGATAGCATAATTACTAAAGATGATATAGAAACATTTAAAAATGGTGTGGAGCTTTCTGATTTTATTGCAAAGCCCTCTATACTTGAAATTTTATCTGCTTCTGAAGTAAAAAGCACTTGTTATGTCACTATAGATGAAGGTAAGTTTCATCAAATAAAGAGAATGTTTCACAAGATAAATTGTGAAGTACTTGAACTTAAAAGAGTTTCTTTTGGTAAAATTTTTCTTGATGAAGCCCTTTTAGAAGGCGAATATAGATATTTCAATGAAGCTGAGATGTTGTATGTAAAAGAAATTTTATCATAATTATTTTGGAGTTTATATGTATATTAAAGAAGATATAGTTGAATGTATTTTTTTGGAAAGACTTAATAGATTTGTCGGTAGAGTTTTAATAGATGACAATGAAATACTTGTTCATATTAAAAATACGGGTAGATGTAAAGAACTTTTAATTGAAGGTGTTAAGGGCTATTTATTAAAAAGTAATAATGAAAAACGAAAATATATGTATGATTTAATAGCTGTTTATAAGGGTGATATTCTTGTTAATATAGATAGCCAACTGCCTAACTCTGTAGTTTATAATTATATTAAAAATGGAAATTTATTTAAAAATATTTTGGAAATAAAGCGAGAAGTTACTTATAAAAATTCTCGTTTTGACATTTATTTAAAATATGTTTCATACAAAAATGACATAAAAGAAGCATTTATTGAAGTGAAGGGTGTTACTCTTTTTGATGATGAGTGTGCAAGATTTCCTGACGCACCAACTTTAAGAGGTACAAAACACTTAAATGAGCTTATTGATGCTAAGGAAAATGGCTATGATACTTATGTTTTCTTTTTGATACAAGCTGATGGTATAAAGTTTTTTTCTGGTAATATCGAAAAAGACAAAGTTTTTTGTGATACTTTAAAAAAGTCTTATGAATGTGGAGTTAATATTTTATGTTATAACTCAAGTGTTACGCCTTCTGTTGTTACTGTTAAAGATAGCGTTGAATTATTAATATAATAGTGAAAAGCGAGGGTGCTGATAAAGGATAGAAAAAAATATTACTGCACAAAAATTACGCTCGACTTAATGATTTGCTTTGCAAATCATTTGGCACGTAGCATAAAATTAGCACTCGTTCCTTCGAAGGT
>JBKECM010000126.1:0-1602 GCA_047974615.1 Lachnospirales bacterium | reverse complement strand
TTTTTTCTTTTTGACTTTATCAGCACCTTCTTTCCTCGCTGATTTTATGCTATCTCACTATTTTCGTGCCATTATCATTAGTAATATTTTTTTCTTTTTTGACTTTTTCAGCACCCTCACTAAATAGATATTAGGCTTTCTATTTGTTACACTATTTTCTATAAACTGATACTAAAGAATGGCTATTATCCCAAAGAAAATAGGCAACATCATTATTTTCTCAAGCCATCTTTGTAAAATCGCTTTTTTTCTTCTAACTCAGCTAATTCTTCCCTTGTTAGTTTTTTTCTTCCACTAAATTTTCTTCACCCATTTTAAACTCCAAACTTCAAGTATTAAATTTACATATGCTAGCATTGTTAATTGTAATATGATGATAACAGTTTAATTTACTTAGTCAATACTTTAACTTAATTTATTTCATCATTTGTCGATAAAATAAAAAAAGGGGGTTTTTATGATGCTTGATTCATTGGGAAATTATGGTATAAAGAATAGTTATAGTAAAACTGCAAAATTTAATATAACTGAAAAAAATGTAAAAAACAAAGCGAAGGAAACTGAAAAAAAAGTAGAAGATGATACATCAAAAACGGAAAATGAAGCAGTATCTGTTGAGTTTAATACAAAAACATATGAAGTGGACGAACAAGATAAAATAGATATGAAAATACAAGAACTAGGTGAAAAATTACGTG
This sequence comes from Lachnospirales bacterium, assembly GCA_047974615.1. Taxonomy (GTDB): domain Bacteria; phylum Bacillota; class Clostridia; order Lachnospirales; family CAMZNU01; genus JBKEBX01. The sequence continues at coordinate 904 of JBKECM010000126.1, read as the reverse complement.
GTGGTTCTGAATTGACAGACTCGGAGCTTGAATTTTTAAAAGAATATTCACCTGCTATGTATGCTTTTGCAAAAGAAATAGAATCAGTACGTGAAGCTTTTTTGAAAAAAATGTTAAAATGCGATTCCAAAGAAGAAGTTAATGCACTTAAGCTGTCTTCAGACATCGAATATTTAAAAAAGATTGAGAAGGCTGAAGAACAAGGTGATAAAGGGGAAGTCCTTAAACAAATTACCTTAAGAAATCAAGTTGAAAATGAGTATTACCAATTTACAAGTACAGAACGTTACAAAAAATTACCAGATGAAGACGAAGACGATATAATATAATTTAATTTAAGTTAAGTTAATCATAAATTACAAAGCTTTATTATTCAGTTATAAAAGCTTTGTAATTTTTTATTTTCTCAGTAACTATTTCTCATTTTTATAATTTTGTAAATATAAAAACAAATCATAGTAAGGAATACAGTAAAAAACCATATGAAAACATCATATCTATAGGAAAGTGTGTAAACTTCTTCAGCAGTCATAGTCCCATTCATTTGATTAATATTTATGTCATATATTAAGTTGCCTATATTTACACCGAGTATAATTCCTAAAATACTACCTAAATATATTATAGGAACAAGTAGACTTTTTCCATTTCGCATTAAAAAAATTGAAATTAGCAGAATATAAAAATACGTATTATTATGTAAAATCCAATCTACTAGATATAATTCCCTAAAAGTTTTTGAGGACAGTATAAAGATAGTAATAATGTAACCAAATCCAATAATTATGCTATAAATTATTGTTTCTTTGCTAAACCTTTCAAATTTCTTTATATTTTTTTCCATATACTTACCCCTTTCCATATTTTTGAATATAGTATTAATAGTGAGGGTGCTGATAAAGGA
>JBKECM010000119.1:0-11241 GCA_047974615.1 Lachnospirales bacterium | reverse complement strand
TTAACGAGTTTTTGTTTGTTTTCTTCTATATTCAATTTTCAAGGTTCTTCTTTTTTCTACGTTCTCTCACAAGAACAAGATTTATTATATCAACTTTCTTTCTTTTTGTCAACCACTTTTTAAAACTTTTTTTATTTTTCTTTTTCCTTCTTTATTATACTATTAAATTATCGATTAAAACCCTTTATTATACTTAACAAACAAGTTTTCTACATTTTACTTTTATCAAAAAAATCGTATTCAAAAAAATTATTTATATTGCTATAACTTAAATTAACTTCTCGACCATTTTTAGTAAACCAAAAATGATTGTTGCCATTAAAATTGTCTTCTACATACAGCAAATCATCTATAACGTTTATATAATTTAATTGTCTGTCGGATATTTGTATAGTTGTATTATCCCATTTATTTCTTCTATATAGACAAAAGTTTTTATCCCCATTAATATAGTATATATAATCATTGTCAATCACATAATTCCACACCATATGCGAAACAACTGTTTCTGTTTCACCATTATTCAAATTATACCTGCATAAAAACAATTTACTTTCAGTATCATATCCTTTTTTCGTAAAATATATATATTCATTATCAAGAGAAAAGTCATCTAAAGTAAAACTACCAAGTTCTATATCAGCGATGAAAGTTTCTCTATTAGTCCTTAAGTCAATTTTAGTTAATTTCATATTATCAACAATATTTATATAGTACATATTGTTGTCGTATATGCAAAAATATAAAGGTAAATTATTTTCACTAAAAATATCCTGTGTATATGAAAACACTTTCCCTAAAAAATTTCCTTCTAAATCGACTTTAGCAACATATCGTTCTTCAATATTTTCATTAAGTTCACTATAACATTGCAAGTATATGAATCCGTTATACAAGCACATTTTATCTGTATAACCATCATATATTTTATCTATTTCTTTACTTATCAAACTTAATTTGTATATACCTTCCTGACCACTATTAGAATTATAGAAAAATAAATTGTTATTATAAACATTCAAATATTTCCCGCTCACACTACTTAGCTTTTCATAAATACCTAAATCTTTATGGATAACAAATATTCCTTTATTATCAGAATAAATAATCAGATCCTTTTCTTCTAATACATACCCATTATTTTTGCTATTAACCATACTATTTGAAGTCATAGTTGCAAAAAAAGAAACATTATCACTATATGATAATTCCAATTTTTCATTATTTTCGCTTATATCTTCATTTGTGGAAATAGTTATATCTTCAAGCTTAACTAGCTCTTGGTCTTCATTGTTTTTACAAGAAACTAATATTAACAATAAAAGTAAAAAAATAATTTTATTTTTTCTCACAATATACCTCTTTAACAGTTGTAAATCTTCAGTTATATAAAACAGTCTATATTTTTTTAAATCAAATGTCAATAGTGTTATTATTGATTGACACAATAAAGTATAAATGATATTATATTTATGTGATTAAATTACAAGTTATATAATATAATCAAATATAAAGTTATAGGAGAATCACCTTGGAAAAAACTATAAAAGACTTGAAAACAAGCTACATTGAGAAGGGTGAACAAAAAGACGATTTAATTTTTATTTTTCATGGTTGGGGTTCAAAAAAAGAAGTACATATGAGTATGATAGATACACTATCATTAAAATATAGAGTAATAGCAGTGGATCTTTGTGGTTTTGGTAATTCTGAAGAACCAAAAACGCCTTGGTTCGTTGATGATTACGTTGATTTTTCAGTTGAGTTTATAAAGTCATTTAATGCAGATAAAGTTATTTTATTGGGTCACTCTTTTGGTTGCAGAATTATTATTAAAATGCTTAATAAAAAAAATTTACCATTTAAAGTTGAAAAAGCAATTTTTACAGGGGGAGCAGGCATAAAACCTAAACGACCTTTAAAATATTATTTAAAAGTATATACTTATAAATTTTGTAAAAAAATACTAAATATTTCTTTTGTTAAGCAAATATTTCCAAATGCTCTTGAAAAATATAGTAAAAATAAAGGTTCAGCAGATTATATAAACTCAAGCCCGATTATGAAACAAACCTTGACAAATACAGTTAATGAAGATTTAACACCTTTACTAAAAAATATAAATATTGAAACACTGTTAATATGGGGTGAAAACGACACTGCTACCCCTCTATCTGATGGTCAAAGAATGGAAAAAGATATAAAAAATTCAGGACTTGTAGTTTTAAAAAATGCAGGACATTTTTCTTTCATCGATCAAGAATATACATTTAACGAAGTACTAAAATCCTTTCTAAAAATTGGAGGAAAATAAATGGAACGACTATATATAACAATAAATTTTATTTTTTCGCTGATTTGTGCACCTATTTTAGCCATAATTGGTATAAAAATGACAATTCATCATTTGCAAATGTTTCAGCAAAATAGCTACAGAATAAAAAGATACGAAAAATATTATAGAGAAAATAATAAGAGATATTTTATAAATGAACTTATTTTAATTGCTGGTATTGTCTTTACATTACTAGGTGTTATACTTTCATATAACTATAACGAAACTATATTATATATTAGCCTAATTTTAAAGATAATTATTACAGCAATTTTAGTACTTTGGGCGTCTATAGTATATTTAAAGCCTAAAAAAAGTATTATACCTATAAAATATACTTGGAGAGTAAAACGTTTATTTCTAACACTGCTTTTATTAAATTTTCTACTTTTCTATATAGGCTTAAATTCACCTGTATTTATTAAATATATTACAATCCTTTTAATATTAGTTGGTGCAACACCATATTTAATGATATTAGCAAGTTTAATAAATACACCATTAGAAAAATATATTGCAAACACATTTGTAAAAGATGCTAAGAGAATGTTATTAAGCCATAAAAACCTTATAGTTATTGGTATAACAGGTAGTTATGGAAAAACAAGTATGAAAAATTATTTAACAAAGTTACTTTCTGTAAAATATGAAACATTAATGACACCAGAAAGCTATAATACACCTATGGGCGTAGTACGAACAATACGTGAAAGTTTAAAAGGTACAACAGAAATATTTGTTTGTGAAATGGGTGCGAAAGAAAAAAATAATATAAAAGAAATTTGCGATATAGTAAACCCAGATCATGGTATTATTACTGCAATAGGTCCACAACATCTTGAAACATTTAAAACTATTGAAACAGTTATTAGTACAAAATTTGAGTTAGTTGATGCAATAGATGATGGTATTTTACTTTTAAACGGTGACAATGAATACATTTTAAAAAATCTTCCTAAAAAAAATCATTTACTATATAGTGTAAATGAATCTAGTAACTATAGACCTTATGATGTTACCTTATCTGCTAAAGGCACAACATTTACGCTTGAAACTGAACGTGAAAAATGTGTATTTACAACTAAACTTATTGGTGAACACAACTTACTTAACATAGTAGGTGCAATTATGATGTGTAATAAATTAGGTATTTCTTTAGAAGACCTAAAATCACAAGTAGCAAAAATTGAACCTGTACCACATCGACTTGAAATTAAAAAAGGTGAAAAAATCACAATAATTGACGATGCTTTTAATTCAAATCCTCAAGGAGCTAAGGCAGCATTAAACACTTTATCTTATTTTGAGGGACAAAAAATTTTAATTTCTCCCGGTATGGTTGAACTCGGTACATTGCAAGAAGAAGCAAACTATCAATTTGCAAAAGAATCTACAAAAGTATGTGACTATATTATTTTAGTAGGTGAAAGACAGACAAAACCTATGCAGAAAGCTTTAATAGATGAAAGTTTTCCAAAAAGCAACTATTATGTAGCAAAAAGTTTTATTGAAGCAATGGAGTATGCAAAAACAATCCCTTGTGAAGAAAATATACATAAGTATATTTTAATAGAAAATGATTTACCTGATAATTATTTAAAATAAGAGGTGTTTATGAAAATAAATTTAGCAGTATTATTTGGTGGAAAAAGTGTAGAACACGAAATTTCAATTATTAGTGCCTTACAAGCAATGCAAAGTTTAGATAAGGAAAAATATGAAATATTTCCTATTTATATAACAAAAAACAATGAACTATACTATGGAGAAGCATTATTTGATATTGAAAACTTTAAGGATTTAAAGACAGTAGTAGCAAATTGCGAACAAGTTGACTTTATGGTAAGAGGTAAAAAAACATACCTTGAAATATTAGATAAAAAACTTTTCAGTAAAAAAGAAATATCACATATTGATATTGCCTTCCCTATTGTTCATGGAACAAATACTGAAGATGGAACAATACAAGGTTATCTCGCATCAAAAAACTTACCTTTTGTTGGTTCCGATCTTTTATCTTCAGCAATAGGAATGGATAAATATGTTTCAAAAATTTTACTTAAAGAAGCTGGATTTCCTGTATTAGATGGCTTGATGTTTAATCAAATTGATTATAAAGAACCAGAAACTATAGTTTCAAAAATAGAAGAAAAATTTAATTATCCTATTATTATAAAACCTATAAACTTAGGCTCAAGCATTGGTATTTCAAAGGCTAAAAACGCTATAGAGTTAGAAGAAGCGATAACAACTGCTTTTTCTTATGCAACAAGAATTTTAGTTGAAGAAGCTGTTGTGAACATAAAGGAAGTAAACTGTTCAGTGCTCGGTGATCACGAAGAAGCTTTCCCATCTATACTAGAAGAACCTTTAAATAGTGATGAGATTTTAAGTTTTAATGATAAATATGTAAGTGGAAACAAAAATGCAAAATCTTCAGGTATGGCTAGTCTTAAACGTAAAATTCCTGCAGATGTAACACCTAAAATGGAATTAGAAATAAAAGAAATTGCTAAAAACGCTTTTCAATATTTAGGTTTTAACGGTGTAGTACGTGTAGATTTCATTATTGATACGTCACTAAATAAAATATATATAAACGAATTTAATACAATACCAGGTTCATTATCTTTCTATTTATGGGAGAAAACCGACTTAACTTATACTCAACTTTTAGATAAACTTATTAAACTTGCTTTAAAAAGACAACGATTACAAGATTCATTAATATTCACTTTTGACTCAAATGTATTGTCACAGTCTAAAGGTTTTGGTTCTAAAGGATCTAAAGGTAAAGCTTAAACAGATTTTAAGAAAGAAAATATTTCAACTTAAAACGTGGAGAACTTATGAAAAAAGATGAAAACCAAAATACTAAAAGTAAACCTAAAATGTTACTGGAATTGTATTTAACTTTTTTAAAAATTGGAAGTTTTACTGTTGGTGGTGGCTATGCGATGTTACCTATTATGCAGACAGAAGCTGTCGATAATAAAAAATGGTGTACTGAAGAAGAAGTAGTAAACTATATTACAGTTGCACAATCTTTACCGGGTATGTTTGCAGCAAATGTTTCAGGCAGCATTGGAAATAAAATGGCTGGAACGCTAGGTGCTATCGTTTCAGTACTTGGCACTATAACGCCTTCACTCGTTATTATAAGTATATTTGCAACATATTATGATATACTTACTAAACCGGGTATGTTACAAGACTTTTTTGTAGGACTACGTTATGGAGTTTATTCTTTAATACTAATTGCAAGTTTTAGAATGCATGGAAGTGCTGTAAAAAGCAATTTCCAAAAAGTTTTATTTATAACTATTTTTATTTTGTATTTTATTTTTAATGTATCCCCTTTTATTTTAATAATTTTTGGCACAATCATAGGAATTATTTATAGGCTAGCCTTTGAAAGAGGTGTAAAAAATGATTAAAACTTTGCTAGAATTATTTTTTGTATTTTTTAAAATTGGTTCTATAAGTTTTGGTGGTGGCTACGCCATGATTCCTTTTTTAGAACACGAAACCATTTCAAGAGGTTGGCTTACCCAAGAAAAATTACTTGATATGATAGCTATATCTCAAATTACACCAGGACCAATAGCAACAAATATGGCAACTTTTGTAGGCTTTGAGCAAGCACAGTTTTTAGGTGCACTTTTTGCTACTATAGGTGTAACAGCTCCATCAGTAATACTTGTGCTTTTAGTTACAAAAATTATTTTGAATAAACTAAAAGATAATACAAAAGTTACTATTTTTTATGGACTAAAGCCTACTATAACTGCATTGTTATTTATAACAGCTATTACTATTCCTTTAGATGACTATTTCAATTTTTCGAATTTTGAGAATTTTACTAAATTTTTTAAAGAAATAAATTATTTTGGTATTGCAATTTCTATCTGTTCATATTTTTTGTTTATAAAATTTAAAAATAAAAATATACCTATTTTACTTTTATGTGGTGTTGTGAGTGTTATTTATTATCAATTATGAGGTAATTATGTCTACAAAAAAAACATTAAGAGCAATATACTTAAGATTACGAAAAGATATAACAAATAATGAAAAAAATTTTTTAGACGATAATTTAACAGATATATTTTTAAATAGCTCTATGTATAAGTTATCAAAAAATATTTTAACCTATGTTTCAATAAATTTTGAAGTAGATACAAGGAAAATAATTGAACAAGCTTTCAAAGATGGCAAAAATGTGTACGTTCCTTACTGTACTAAGGAAAAATGTGTAATGAATTTCTATAAAATTACAAGTATTGATGCCTTAAAACAGACGAAATTTGGAACTTTTGAACCAGTTCCAGATGAACAAAAATTATATGTTAAAGAAGATTCTACAATATGTATTGTTCCCGGCCTTGTTTTTGATAAAAATGGCTACCGTATTGGATACGGTGGTGGTTACTATGATTTTTATTTAAATCATAACACTATTTTAACTATTGGTCTTATTTATGAGAAATTTTTAATTGATAATATTTTAAAAGATGATTATGATGAAAGAGTTAATATATTATTGACTAACAAAAAAATATATTATATTTATTAAAACTTTACAAAAAATAATAAATATGATAAAATAGAAATAGAAATATAGTTTATATAATTGCTTTAATATGGTAAGCACGTATCTACTCTTCGACCCTAAATTGAAGAACTATAAACTGTAATATTTTTTAAGTTCCTACTTAAACTATGTTATTGTTTAGACTTTTAGAAATAAAAGTCTTTTTTGTTAACAAAAAATCATTAAAGCATTGTAGTTACTGTTTCTTATTTACTTAAAAAGGAGAAAATCATGGCACAATTTCTAAATGACATTTCAAGAACTTTTAACGAATATTTACTCATTCCTAGCCTTTCAACAAAAGAATGTATGGAAAAAAATGTTTCACTTAAAACACCTATTACAAAATTTAAAAAAGGTGAAACTCCTATTTTTCTTAATATTCCTATTACTTCAGCAGTAATGCAAGCAGTTAGTGACGATAAACTTGCTATTGAACTTGCAAGACAAGGTGGTCTTAGTTTTATATTTGGTTCTCAAAGTATTGAGGATCAAGCTAAGATGATAAAAAAAGTAAAAGGTTTTAAAGCAGGTTTTTTAATTAGTAGTAGTAATCTAAAAGAAACTGCAACAGTAAATGATGTAGTTGAAATGGTTAATGAAGGTGGCTTTCATACTATAGCAATTACAAGTGATGGTAGTTCAACAGGCAAACTATTAGGTATTGTTACATCTCGCGATTATAGATTATCAAGAATTGATATGAATACTCAAGTAAAAGAATTTATGACACCATTTAATCAGCTTATTTGTGGAAAATTAGGTATTTCTCTAGCAGAAGCAAATGATGTGATTTGGGAACATAAACTAAATGCTTTACCGATAGTTGATGATGATCAGAATTTAGTATCTATAGTTTTTAGAAAAGACTATGATAAACACAAAAAAAATCCAGATGAAATTTTAGATAAAAATAAAAGATTTTTAGTAGGTGCAGGCATAAATACCCATGATTATAGCAAAAGAATCCCTGCACTTGTTGAAGCTGGTGTAGATGTATTATGTATTGACTCATCAGACGGTTTTAGTGAATGGCAAAAAGACACAATAGCCTTTGTTCGTGAAAAATATGGCGAAACAGTAAAAATAGGTGCTGGTAATGTAGTAGACAAAGATGGTTTTAATTATTTAGCTGACGCTGGTGCAGATTTTATAAAAATCGGTGTAGGTGGTGGCTCAATATGTATAACACGTGAACAAAAAGGTATAGGTCGTGGACAAGCATCAGCCGTAATTGAAGTTGCAAAAGCACGTGATGAGTACTATGAGAAAACTGGTACTTACATTCCAATATGTTCAGACGGTGGTATAGTGCAAGACTATCATATTACATTAGCATTAGCAATGGGTGCAGATTTTGTAATGCTTGGAAGATATTTTGCTCGTTTCGATGAAAGTCCGGGTAGAAAATATAAAGTAAATGGAAACTATGTTAAAGAATATTGGGGCGAAGGTTCAAACCGTGCACGTAACTGGCAGCGTTATGGAAACGACTCAAATAAAAAAATGCAATTTGAAGAAGGTGTAGATTCTTTTGTACCATATGCAGGCAGTTTAAAAGAAAATGTACATATTACTACTTCAAAAATAAAATCAACCTTATGTAACTGTGGAAGCCTAAATATAGAAGATTTCCAAAAAAATGCAAAACTCACTTTGGTTTCAACTATGAGCCTTTCAGAAGGTGGAGCACATGATGTTATTGTAAAAGATAAAAGTATTTAAGGTGAAAATATGAATTTAGAAAAAATTTTAATTGTTGACTATGGCAGCCAGTATAGTAGACTTATCGCAAGACGAATTAGAGAACTAAATGTATACACAGAAATAGTCAGTTTCGATAGCTCACTAGATAAATTTAAAGGTGAAAAAGTAAAAGGTATTATATTAAGTGGTGGTCCAAATTCAATTTATGAAGAAAATTCTCCAAAAATTAATAAAGAGATATATGCGCTTAATAAACCAATATTAGGAATTTGTTACGGTATGCAACTTACACAATATATGTTTGGTGGTGAAATAAAATCAGCAAATACAAGTGAGTATGGTAAAGCTATTGTAAAAATTAACGATGATAAGATTTTTGAAGGGATTCCAAAAGAAAGTATTTTTTGGATGAGTCATGGAGATAGTGTAACTAAATATGGTGAAGGCTTTAAGGAAATCGCAACTTCAGAAAAATGTGTAGCAGGCTTAAAACACGAAACTAAAGATATTTACACATTTCAATTTCACCCAGAAGTTACCCACTCAGAATATGGTGGCAAACTCCTTGAAAATTTTACAAATATTTGCAAAATTAAAAAAGAGTGGAAACTTGATGATTATATTGAAACAACAATAAAGAATATTCAAGAAACGGTAAAAAATGAAAAAGTAATATTAGGTTTAAGTGGTGGTGTTGATTCAAGTGTAGCAGCTATGCTTATACATAAGGCTATAGGCAAAAGCCTTACTTGCATATTTGTAGATACTGGCCTACTACGTAAAGATGAAGGTGATAAAGTAATCGAACTTTATTCAAACAACTTTAACCTAAATGTTGTACGAGTTAACAAATCCTCCCTATTTCTTGAAGCACTAAAAGGCATTTCTGAGCCTGAGACAAAGAGAAAAATAATTGGTAAACTTTTTATCCAAGTATTTGATGAGGAAAAAGAAAAACAAAATCAAGCAAAATTCTTAGCACAAGGTACGATTTATCCCGACATTATAGAAAGCTCTACAAGTGGCGTTAGCCAAACAATAAAATCACATCACAATGTAGGTGGTCTACCAGAGAATATGTCATTCGAAATTTTAGAACCACTAAAATGGCTATTCAAAGACGAGGTTAGAGAAATCGGTCTTCGATTAGGCATACCAAGAGATATGATTTTTCGACATCCCTTCCCAGGTCCCGGACTTGGTATAAGAGTAATCGAAGAAGTGACACAAGAAAAAGTTAAAATATTACAAGAGGCTGATGAAATTTTTATCAACGAACTAATAAAAAACAATCTATATGATGACATAAGTCAAGCCTTCGTAACCCTTCTACCATGTAAAACCGTAGGAGTAATGGGTGACTGTCGCACCTACGAATATGTATGCGCTATACGTTGCGTAAACACCATAGACTTTATGACAGCAACCTTTAGTAAACTCCCCTACGACTTCCTAGAAGATATCTCAACAAAAATAATAAATGAAGTCCAAGGAATTAACCGCGTAGTTTATGATATAACAAACAAAGCACCCGGTACAATCGAGTGGGAATAACACAATTTGAGCCACAAACCTTATAAATACAAGGTTTGCGGCTCTTTTTTTGTGATATTGATACTAGTTTGATACTAAACAGTTATTTTTCGTTCAATTCTTTTGATATGTCTTCATAAAGAGGAGTTTCATCACAGACAAATTTTGGTTTCTCACTTTCATAAAAAATACCTAGATCTTTTTCAAATTCTATGCGTTTTAACACATTTTGTGCCTTTTCATTTTTAAAAGAAATTGTAACATTATCTGATAATTTATCTCCATTTTCATCTCTATCAATTTTTAATTCCATACCCACACGAGACTCAAGCATAAATAAAATAGATGCAAAATCACCAACAGTTTCTAATTGTAAATTACTTAAATTTATATCTAGTAAAAAATTTTCTCCCAGATCTAAAGCACTTGCAATTTTCTTTAATTGATTTGGCTTCGGATTCCGCTCACCAGACTCATATTTACGAATAGAAATTTCACTAATTCCTGTTTTCTCTGCGAGTTGTTTTTGAGTAATATTTCGTAAGCCTCTATAAACTTTTATTTTTGAACCAACATCCATTATAATCACCTTTATCATTAATTTTTATTATAGATACTATTGTATCACAAACCTATTGTATTCACAATATGAAAAATAAATTTAATATATGTTTTAGTTTTTAGAATAGACCACCTGCTGTACCACCTAGATTTCTTTTATATATGGGCTATCTATCAATTTACAGACCACCTGAAGTGGCACTTTCATATTCTACAGACCACCTGAAAGATTTGACTTGCCATTAATAAAAAACTATGCTTTCAAATTGTAAAAACAAACTTATTTTCTCTTAGCTCCACTAAAGACTCCAAAATAATCCCTATTTTTAGCCATTTGCAAAAACTCTAGCACCAAATTTGGAGCTACATCAACTTTCCTAGAGCCAACGGTTTGCGAGAAAAAAGCCCGGCATTGCAGGGTTTTCAGACCCTGCAGGAGGGCTACAGACCACCTGCTTTAACCTGCTATAATATAACTCACTAAATATCTGCAAAATCACCTTATTTTGAC
>JBKECM010000070.1:0-20739 GCA_047974615.1 Lachnospirales bacterium | reverse complement strand
TTAATTCACATCAATGATTTCCGCTCTTTTTCGGAACTAGAAAAAAATACTTTTTCTTATATCGAAGGTTTTTACAACAATAATAGAATTCATCAAGCTCTTAATTACTTAACTCCTAGAGATTTTTTTAATAATTATTTTATTAATCTAGCCGCTTAGTTCTTTTTATACTATTATAAAAAGACAAGTTGAAAACTGTCTACTTTTTTTAGTAGACCACACAAACGTACGACGTTTGAGCCGGTAGGTTTATTTTTCTTTAACTTGTTTGTAACAAATGTTTGACAAACCTACATGTAGTAAATTTAGTAAAAATACACCATTAAAATATTTAAACACTAATTAGTAATTTAAATATATGGCAACGTTATAAATTAGAATTTTTCAAGAAATGGTTTAAAATATGGTTTACTGTGCATATAAAGATACACAAAAAAACATATTTTTAGGCATTGCTATTCTCTATTATTGTAAAACCAACACATGTTTACGTACAAAAAACCGACCTCAATTAGTTAGATATATACTCTAATTTTCGAGGTCGGCACATTTATATTTCTTTTATTAAACTTATACTAATTCAATAATAACTTCTTCAGCGCCATCACCTTTACGTTGACCAATTTTGATTATACGAGTATAACCACCTTTACGATCAGCATATTTAGGAGCTATTTCTTCAAAAAGTTTCTTAGCCATATCTACTTCTACAGTATTGGCACGAACTTTTCTACCATCAGCAGGAACTTCAGTAACTGGGTAAAGTACAGATAAGATTTTTCTTCTAGCATTTAAACGAGAAGGAGTATCTTTCTTAATTACTTTATCTACTTCTTCAAAAACAGTAACTTTTTTACCATCTTTTACTTCTTTAACACGATTACCATTAGCATCTTTTTTAGCTACCTTAGCTTTTACAGTAACTTCTTCAAAGTTATCTTTCTCTTTTACAGCAACAGTGATAAGCTTTTCAGCTATCTTACGAACTTCTTTAGCTCTTGTTTCTGTAGTTTTGATTTTACCATGGTATAATAAATTAGTCGTAAGATTTCTAAGCATAGCTTTTCTTTGTGTACTTGTACGACCAAGTTTTCTGTAACCAGACATTCCAAAACCTCCTTATTATTCTATATTAAAGTAAATTTTTATTCATCACCAGACGACAAGTTTAAACCTAATTCGTCCATTTTGTTTAAAACTTCTTCAAGAGATTTACGACCTAAGTTTCTAACTTTCATCATCTCTTCTTCAGTCTTATTTACAAGATCTTCAACCTTATTGATACCAGCACGTTTCAGGCAATTATGTGAACGAACAGAAAGATCTAAATCTTCAATGCTCATTTCTAAGATACGCTCGATAGCAGTATCTTCTTTTTCAACCATAATTTCTCCAAACTTAGCAGAATCAGAAAGATTTACAAATAAACTTAAATGTTCATTAAGAATTTTCGCACCAAGACTAACCGCTTCATCAGGCTTAATAGTACCATTTGTCCATACATCAAGAGTTAATTTATCGTAATCGATACTATTACCAACACGAGTACTTTCAACAGCAAAATTAACACGTCTAACAGGAGTATAGCTAGAATCAACAGCTATAGTACCAATATGACTATCTTCTCTTTTGTTCTTTTCAGCAGAAACATAACCACGACCACGTGATAAAGTTAATTCAATAGACAATTTAGTATCTTTACCAGTCAAAGTTGCAATAACTAAATCCTTATTTATAATTTCAACGTCACCATCGCATTGTATATCTGAAGCTCGAACAACGCCTTCACCAACTACGTTAATATATGCTTTTTTAAACGTATCAAGAGTATCATCAATTTTGATAGAAAGCTCTTTTAAATTTAAAATTATTTCAGTAACGTCTTCTTTAACTCCTGGTATTGTACTAAATTCATGTACTACACCTTCTATCTTCACATCACTAACGCTAGCACCTGGAAGAGATGATAAAAGGATACGGCGTAATGAATTTCCTAAAGTGGAACCATATCCACGTTCAAGAGGTTCAACTACAAACTTACCAAATAAACCATCTTCACTAAATTCAGCGATTTCAATGCGAGGTTTTTCAAATTCAAACATATAACAAAACCTCCTAGAATACTTTTATTAATCAAGTTGCAAATTCTAATAACAAACTATAAAGTTGTATATTAGTATTATTACTTAGAGTAAAGCTCTACGATTAACGTTTCATTAACTGGTAAATCAATTACTTCTCTTGAAGGAATACTATTTACAGTACCAGTTAAAGATGCTTTGTCAGAACTTAACCATTCAGGAACAATACGACCTTCAGTAGCATCTAAAACGATTTTATATCTTTCAAGACCTTTAGACTTTTCACGAATTTCGATTTTGTCGCCTACAGATACTTTGTAAGAAGGAATATTAACTCTTTTACCATTTACAAGTACGTGATTATGACGAACGATTTGACGAGCTTCTGTACGAGTACGTGCAAAACCAAAACGGAAAATTACGTTATCAAGACGAAGTTCAAGTAATTTTAATAAGTTATCACCTGTGATACCCTTCATCTTAGTAGCTTTTTCATAATAATTACGGAATTGAGTTTCTAAAACTCCATATATAAATTTAACTTTTTGTTTTTCTTTAAGTTGCATACCATACTCAGAAACTTTTCTACCTTCACGAGACTTTCTTCTTGATGGTTTTTTAGTAGAACCAAGAACAGAAGGGTCAATCCCTAAGGCTCTACATTTTTTAACGATTGGTGATCTATCTCTAGCCATTTATGAAATCCTCCTATTCAAAATTATACTCTACGACGCTTAGGTGGTCGACAACCATTGTGAGGAACTGGAGTAACATCTTTGATCATAGTTACTTCAAGACCTGCTGTTTGTAAAGCACGAATAGCTGCTTCACGTCCTGAACCAGGACCTTTAACAAAAACTTCAACAGTTTTTAAACTATATTCCATAGCTTTTCCTGCAGCTTCTTCTGCTGCCATTTGAGCTGCATAAGGAGTAGATTTTCTTGAACCTTTGAAGCCTAATTGCCCAGCAGATGCCCATGAAAGAGCATTACCTGTTGCATCAGTAATTGTTACTATTGTATTATTAAATGTAGATTGAATGTGAACTTGTCCGTTGTTAACAACTCTTCTGTCACGACGTCTACGAGTTACTTTTTTAACTGGTTTCTTAGCCATTGAATTTACCTCCTTATGTTATTTTTTCTTATTAGCGATAGTCTTTTTAGGACCTTTACGAGTTCTAGCATTGTTCTTAGTGTTTTGACCACGAACTGGTAAACCACGTCTATGACGGATACCTCTGTTACAACCGATTTCGCCAAGTCTTTTTATATTAAGAGCTACTTCACGACGTAAGTCACCCTCTACTGTGAAACCTTCAATAGCTTCACGGATTTTTATTAATTCATCTTCCGTTAAATCTTTAGTTCTAGTATTTTTATTAACACCAGCTTTTTCTAAGATTTTATTAGAAAGACTACGACCGATACCATAAACATAAGTTAATGAAATTTCGATACGTTTTTCTCTAGGTATATCTACACCTGCTATACGTGCCATGCTTGCACCTCCATAAAAATTTTGTACGGTATAAAATTTTCAGAAGTTTTACAAAGATTTATAAGGCTCTTCGCCTTTGTCAACCATATTAAAAAAAGGGAAAATTAACCTTGTCTTTGTTTGTGTTTAGGATTTTCGCAAATAACACGAATTGCACCTTTACGTTTAATGATTTTGCATTTTTCACAAATTGGTTTAACTGATGGTCTTACTTTCATACTAACACTCCTTTCGTTAAATATAAATTATTACTTGTCACGCCAGATAATACGACCTTTTGATAAATCGTAAGTCGACATTTCAATCATAACTTTATCGCCAGGTATTATCTTAATAAAATTCATACGAAGTTTACCAGATATATGACCGATAATTCTATGACCGTTTTCCAACTCAATTAGAAATCTAGCGTTTGGAAGTTTTTCAACAACTGTACCTTCTAACTCGATAACATCGTCTTTGGACATAGGATCCTCCTTAATTAATAGATATAAATGGTAGCAAAGCTTTTCGAATCATAGCATCTTGAATATATCCATCATTTTCAATTAATGATTTTAAATTCTCATCTATAATATTCGTCATTTGTATATGTTTTGCATTTTTCTTTTTTGACTTATCAAGCTTATGAACTTTGCCATCACAAATATGAACGTATTTCTCGTCCCTATCTACCAAAACAACAATAAAGGCTTTACCTTTATCACGTCCCGTTTTAGAAAATACAATTTGACCTTTGGTAAACATTACTTCACCCCATGTTTGAAACAATTAATATTCCCTTGAAAATATACCGCAAGCCTTATTATAACATATGTATTCTTTTAATGCAATACTTTTTGCAAAAAAATAAAAAAACTTTCTATATTTCTATAGAAAGTTTTTAAACATACCTTACATAAAAAGTTTTAGTTATTACTAAGCTTCTTCATTATAAGTTTCATCTACTTCTTCTAAAACTTTTAAAGAAAGACTAATCTTTTTATCATTGATATTAAAATCAATAACAGAAGCAGTAACTTCTTGACCGATTGATAAAGCGTCTTCAACTTTTTCGATGTGTTTGTTAGAGATTTGAGAAATGTGTAATAAACCATCTACACCATCAGCAAGCTCAACAAAAGCGCCAAAATTAGTAATACGTGCAACTTTACCAGTAACTGTACTACCTACATTAAAGTTGTTAGAAGCAAGAACCCAAGGATCATTGTTTACATCTTTTAAAGAAAGAGAAATTTTATCATTTTCTTTATCAGCACTTAAAACAGTAACTTCTACTTCTTGTCCAACAGTTAAAATATCAGATGCTTTTCTAACTCTTGACCAAGCAAGTTCAGAAATATGTACTAAACCATCTACTCCGCCTAAGTCTATAAATGCACCGAAATCAACTAAACGAGAAACTTTACCTTTAACTTTGTTACCTTCAACAAGAGTAGCAAATACTTTGTCTTTAATTTCCTTTGCTTCTTGAGCAGCTAACTCTTTACGTGATGCAATAACACGTCTTTTTGAAGGGTCAACTTCAATAATGTGGAAATCATATTCATTTCCTTTAAAGCTTGATAAATCTCTTACAAAATAAGATGAGATTTGAGAAGCAGGAACAAAAACAGGAACGTTATTGATAAGTGCTTTAGCACCACCTTTAACGATTTCAGTAATTTTACCTTTAACAACTTCTTTGTTTTCACAAATACTTACAAACGCTTCGTAAGCTTTATTTGCTTCTAATCTTTTAGTTGATAAAGCAACATTTCCCTCACCATCATTTATTTTAAGAACGTAACATTCAACTTCGTCACCAATGCTATACATTTTTTCAGCTACATCCTCTGGATTGTTAGAAAGTTCATCTCTACCAATGATACCATCAGCTTTATAGCCAAAATTCACATAAACTTCCCCATTATTTACACCTATTACAGTGCCTTTAATTGTTTGTCCTTGACGAACAGGTTCGCTCATTGAAGCCTCTAACATTTCTTCAAATGATTGATTTTCATTAATCTTATCGTTCATAACAGCAATAGCCTCCTTTATTAGAGCTAGTGGCGTTGACGCACCAGCCGTTATTCCAATTATACAACGATTATTAAAAATATTCAAGTCTATTTCATAAATGTTTTCAATAAAATATGTTTTTTTGCAATTTTTTTTGCAAATTTCATATAATTTAGTAGAATTCGAACTATTTTTGTCACCAAGCACAATCATTATATCCACATTTTGGGATATTATGTAACTTTCTTCTTGTCGTCTAGTTGTAGCAAGACAAATAGTATTAAATAATTTGTATTTTAAATTAATGTTATTAAAATAATTTACAATTTCGTCCAAATAACTTTGGTTATAAGTTGTTTGAACAACAATAGAGTAATTTTTGTTTAAATCAAAGTTACTTTTTTTAGCATCTTCTACATCACCAATAATATAAGTTTTTTCACCAGAATGACCTTTTATGCCAATAATTTCAGGGTGATTTTCACTCCCTACTATTATAATGCTATTATTTAAAGCTTCATCACTAACTATTTTGTGTATTTTTTTCACGTAAGGACAAGTACAATCAATTAGCTCCGTATTGTTAATTTGAAACTCTTTATAAACACTTCTTGGAACGCCGTGAGCACGAATAATAACTTTATTTTTTGTATTTTCATTTATTTCATTTGAACTATTGATTACTTTTACACCTAATTTATCAAAATCATCAGTAACATTTTTATTATGAATAATTTGACCATGTGTAAATATATTATATTCATTATTTTGGTTTTTATTAGTTTCAAAATAAACACGATCGACAGCTTTTTCTACACCAAAACAAAAGCCAGCCGACTTTGCTACAATAATTCTATCTGAAAAGTCAAAATCCATTACTTACTCGCTTTCTTGTTATTTATAATTTGATACACTTCATCTAATACTTCATCTAGGTTTTTTTCACTCGTATCAATATATATTGCATCATCGCAAAGAACTAAAGGTGAATTTTCACGTGTTTTATCTCTATGATCACGTTGTTCAATAGCAAGTTTAACACCCTCTAAATCAACCTTATGTCCTTTAGCTAAAACTTCACTACATCTTCTTTTAGCTCGTGTTAAGCTATCTGCATCTAAGTACAATTTTATATCGGCGTTTTTCAAAACAACACTACCGATATCACGTCCGTCCATAACAACATCGTTTTCCATAGCAATATTTTGTTGATACTTTACTAAAAATTCACGTATACTTTCCATTACAGCAACTTTCGAAGCATTTTCTCCAGCCTCAACAGTACGAATAATTTCTGAAACATTATCACCGTCTAAGAAAATTTTTTGAGGATAAGAGCTAAAATCAAAATCCATTTTTATATTTTTTGTAATAGCTAAAATTTTCTCTTCATTTTCAGGTAATAACGGTATATTATTTTTAATAGAATTAAGAGCAACTACTCTATACATCGCACCTGTATCAATATACAGAAGATTGAAATGTTCACCAACCTTTTTTGCAACACTACCCTTTCCAGAAGAAGTAGTACCATCAACAGCAACTTTAAAACTCATTTTAACCTCTTTTCAAATCAGGACGCAAATTTTCTGCACCTCTTAAATATATATGGGATACTTCACTTTGTTTTTTATCCCCATAAAATTGCACCATAACACGAATACATTTTTCTAAAGAATTTTCTACATATTGTTCTTGTACACACATAAGTGATGCATTTAAAACTCCAATTTCTCGTACTGCAACGGCAGGATAAACTTTATCTAAGTCCTTTGTAGTAGTAAAAATAATAGAAACAATATTATCAATTTCAATAAAATTTTCTTTGAAAATTTCTAACATCATTTCCCTTGTAACATCTAAAATTTTTTCTTTTATATTAACCTCAACCGTCGTTGCACCTCTAACACTTAAAAGCCTATCCATTTTTTTACTCCATTATAATGCTTGTCCACATAAAAAAGCAGTACTATATGCAACTTGTAAATTATAACCACCTGTTAAACAGTCAACATCTAATACCTCGCCTACAAAAAACAAATTGGATATAAGTTTACTTTCCATAGTACTTGGGTCAACTTCTTTAACCTCAATTCCACCAGCAGTTATAACAGCTTCACTATATCCATTATCACCTTTAATAAAAAGTTCTAAACCTTTTAAACCATCTACTATTTTTTTTCGTTCTTCTTTAGTTATTTCATTAACTTTTTTTCTTTCATCTATATCTATGTATTTAATAAAAATAGGGATTAATTTTTGAGGTAACAATTCATCAAAAGCATTTTTCACTTCTTTATTAATAAATTTTTCAAAATCACGCAAAAGTCTTTTATCTAAACTTTGAGTATCAAGTGCAGGCTTCAAATCAATTTTTATTTTACATTCTTTATGATACATACCAACAAAATATCTCGAAGCAGTTAAAATCAAAGGTCCTGTAACACCAAAATGTGTAAACATCATTTCACCAAGTTCTTCAAAAACTTTTTTGTTATCGATAAAAACGGACACTTTAACATTTTTCAAACTTAACCCTTGTGCCTTACAAAAAATATTACTTTCTTCTTGAACTTGTAAAGGAACTAATGAAGGATAAAGTTTCGTAACTTTATGTCCAAAACTTTTAGCAACCTTATACCCATAACCAGTCGAACCTGTAACGGGATAACTTAAACCACCTGTAGCTATGACAACTTTATCAAAAATAAGTTCTTTACAATTTGTTACAACCTTAAATTTTTCTTCAATCTTAATAATATCAATAACTTCCGTATTTGTAGAAACCTTAATATCTAAAGAGTCAAGCTCATTTTTTAAAGCATTAACAACTGAAGATGATTTATCAGTAATAGGAAAAACTCTGTTTCCTCTTTCAACTTTAGTTTTAACACCAAGTTTTTCGAAAAAATTAACACAATCTTGTGACGTAAATGAGTAATAACTAGAATACATAAAATAAGGATTTCCTATGGTATTTTCTATTAAATTATCCACATCAGAAAAATTTGTAATATTACATCTACCTTTACCTGTAATATAAAGTTTCTTTCCTATCTTTTCATTTTTTTCAAGAATAGTAATATTACAGTTATTATTATTTCTTTTGGCAAATATTCCTGTTAAAACTCCCGCAGGACCACCGCCAACAATACATATATCCATATAAACCTCAAATTATTTACCGTTATGTTGAGCATATGTATTATGCTCTTTCCAAAGTTCTTCTAAATAATTAAATCTATTTATTACATTTTCTTTATCTTGAAGTGAAATAGCCACAAGTAACGCATTTACAAGACTTAATGGTGCACTTAAACTATCTACGATACTCATCATCTCTGTGGGAGAAGTCAATACATAATCTGCCATCATTGCAACAGGTGAAATTTTAGCATCAGTTATAGCAACAATTTCACAACCCAAACTTTTAATATGTTTTACAGTTGTAATAGTTCTATTAAAGTATCTTGGAAAGGAAAAAACAATACAAATTTCATTTTCTTTAACATTTAATAGGTTTTCAAAATTCTCACGAGTATTTGTAAACTCAATCATTTGAACATTAGATCTCATTAAACCAAGATAAAATCCAAAAAAACTTGCAATAGACGTAGAACTTCTACTTCCTAAAACATATATTTTTTCTGCCTTTAAAATTTTATCTACAACTACATCAAAAGTATCAGTATCAAGCTCTAACATATTTTTTTCAAGACGATTTCTATCGATTTCCATAACTTTTCTAAGTATATGACTTTCGCTTTTATCAAGTTTTCTAGCTGTAGCACTCATTCTTTGTTCAGGCGTTAACTCACGCTTAACAAGGTCTTCTAAAGCTCTATGAAACTCTGGATAGCCTTCATATCCTATTTCCATAGCAAAACGCACAACCGTAGACTCACTAACTCCTGCTAAATCACCCAAAGCAGCAGCAGTTAAAAAAACAGCTTTATCATAATGCTCCATAATTGTTAAACCAATTCTTTTTTGTTTTTTACTTAAACTTGGCATTTTGCTTGCAATAACATCAAGTAAATTTTCTCCCATTTGTCCACCATTTCTCTTCTTAAAATTAAAAATCACTAATACAAAATTGCATAATAAACATAAGATATAATTATTATTTCTTACTTTTCACTTTAAATATAAAAAATTTACATATGGATAATGTAAATTTTTATATTTATTGACGTTTACGTTTGATTGTATTCTAACATATTTCCCTTTAAATCGCAAGAATAAATTAATAAAATTTCATTTAAGCTTAAACAGCTCAAATAAAAAAGACTTTCATAATTGATTACAAAAAGTCTTTTAGTTTATATTTTTAAATCCTACACATTAAATCTAAAAAGAATTACATCACCATCATTAACTACATATTCTTTACCTTCAAGTCGTACAAGACCTTTTTCTTTAGCTGCAACATTTGAACCACAAGCCATTAAGTCATTAAAAGCTACAACTTCTGCACGAATAAAACCTCGTTCAAAATCAGAATGAATTTTGCCTGCTGCACCGGGTGCTTTTGTACCTTTTTTTATTGTCCATGCTCTTGTTTCTTGTGGACCAGCTGTGAGGTACGATATAAGACCAAGCAATGAATATGATGCACTAATAAGCTTATCAAGTCCACTTTCTGTAACACCAAGTTCAGCCAAAAACATAGCTTTATCTTCATCATCAAGTTCAGATAGTTCTTCTTCAACTTTTGCACATACAACAAAAACCTCTGAGTTTTCATTTTTAGCAAAATCACGAACTTCTTGTACTAGTTTATTTGAAATACCATCGTTAGCAAGTTCAGCTTCTTCAACGTTAGTTGCATAAATAACTGGCTTATTTGTAATAAGTCCAAAAGTATCAACAAGTGCTTGTTCTTCATCAGTATATTCAAGTGTTCTTGCACAGAAACCTTCTTCTAATGACTTTTTAACTCTTTCAATTAATTCAACTTCATATTGGAAAGTTTTATCCCCACGCACAGCCTTAATTGCTTTTGAAAGTCGTCTCTCTAAAACTTCTAGGTCAGATAAAATCAATTCAATATTTATTGTATCAATGTCACGTATTGGGCCTATTGAACCTTCAACATGAATAATATTCTCGTCATCAAAGCAACGTACTACGTGTACGATTGCATCAACTTCTCGAATATGACTTAAAAATTGATTTCCTAGACCCTCGCCCTTGCTTGCACCACGTACAAGACCAGCAATATCTACAAACTCAATAGCTGCAGGCAATATTTTTTTTGAATCATATATTTTAGCTAAATCATCTAATCTTTTATCTGGTACTACAACTACGCCAACGTTTGGATCTATTGTGCAAAAAGGATAATTTGCACTTTCTGCACCCGCTTTTGTTAAAGAGTTAAATAACGTACTTTTTCCTACGTTAGGTAAGCCTACTATTCCTAATTTCATTTTGTTAATTCCTTTCAGTTAAAGTATATATCTTATTATATATAAAATATGAAAAATTTGCAATATAATATATTTTAAATTTGTAAAAATTGATTTTTAAATTTAAAACAATCTTGATACAACTGAAGGTGTTGCTAATTTATAGGAAAAAAACTTAAAGAGTTTTTCATCAACTTATTCTATGCCTATTTCCACGTCATAACGATAAAATCATTGTTTCGATAATGCCTTAGGTATCCTCGACTAACTCAGCTTAAATAAGGTATAATAATTAAATAATGTTCCTCTTTTACATTATTCTATATAACTTTGGTTTAATAATGCAAATTTTTATAAGACTAATTAATAAGTAATAGAACAGAAATTTTGAAAAGGTTATGTACGAGTACTTAATGATTTACTCAATCACATTATGAATAATTTGGAATTAAAAAATTCGATTTAACATAATTTTTTTAACGTAAAAGTCGGTATAAATAAAGATTAAATAGCATTTCCTAAAGCTAATAAATAACATACTGTTTTCCTTAAAAAAATAAAAAACATCACAAATTTTAAATACTAAATCTGTGATGTTTTTTGTTATATTACTATTTTGTAAATGCAGCAACGACAGAACCATCATAGTTCTCTTCTATATAAGTTGCAACTTTATCTGATTGTAAAGCTTCAATTAATTTAACTAAATTAGGGTTGTCTTTGTTTTCATTTTTAACAGCAATAATATTTACATATTCAGAGTCGCTACCTTCAACAGCGATTGATGAATTAATATCTAACCCACCTTCAATAGCAATATTTGTAGAAATAAGAGCTATAGCTAAATCATCTAAAGTGGGAGGAAGTAAAAATGGATCAAGTTCTACAAACTCAAGATTTTTAGGGTTTTCAACTATATCTTTTGGCGTAGCAGTTAAACCAGCTTCTGGATCAAGTGTAATAACGCCTAAGCTTTGTAGTAAAAGTAAAGCACGACCTTCATTTGTAGCATCATTTGAAAGACCAACTGTATCACCATCAGCTAAATCATCTACTGAAGTAATTTTATTTGAATAAACACGTAACGGTTCAACGTGGATACCACCTAAACTTACAAGGTCACTGTTTGCATCAGCATTATATTGATCTAAAAATGGTTGATGTTGGAAGAAATTTGCATCTAAATCACCGCTTACAAGTGCAGGATTTAAAAGTGAATAATCAGAAAACTCTTGAACTTCAAGTTCAATACCTTCAGCTAAAAGATCTTCTTTTACGAGATTTAATAACTCAGCATGTGGTACTACAGTAGCACCAACAACTATTTTTGAACTTTCTGCACTATCATTTGAACTACAACCAGTTGCACCTACAACTAAAACACCAGCTAATAAAATACTTAATAATTTTTTCATAATTTTTTCTCCTTTAATTTTAAAAATATATAATATATTAATTTAATAACTTGTATCCTACTAAATTAATTAATTAACTTGATTATATCTTAGATAATTTTTTTGAAAAATGTGTACCTAAATTTTGAACTAAATATACAAAAAAAACTAATATAATTATGGGATAAATCATCATATCATTTTGCGAGCGTTGAAAACCATATCTTAAGGCAACATCACCTAATCCACCACCACCAACAGTACCAGCCATAGCAGAATAACCAATAATGCTTATACAAAGGTTAGTGATATTTAATACTTGTGAGTGAATTGTTTCAGGTAATAATACTTTAAATAATATTTGAGGTATGTTTGCACCTGATGTTATGGCAACTTCAATAACACCTTTGCTTATTTCATTAAATGATGCTTCTACAAGTCTTGCTATAAAAGGTATAGCAGAAATCGTAAGAGGAACAATAGCAGCATCACGACCTATTCTTGTACCAACGACTAAGCTTGAAAGTGGAAATAATGCTAAAATTAAAATGGCAAATGGAATACTTCTACCTATATTTACAATACTATTAAGTATAAAGTTTAAAGTTCCATAATTTGGGATAAGTCCATCTTTTTGGGTAAAGTATAAAATAGCACCAAGTACAAAGCCTATTAAAGTAGCAATTACAGTAGCTATAACAACCATATATATTGTATCTATGGTAGCCGGTACTAGTATGTCGAAGACATTTGATATATATTCATTATTCACTGTATATCACCTCACATTTCACATTATTTTCTTCTAAGTGTTTAATAGTTTCTAAAATTTCATTATCTGTTCCTGTAAGTCTAACAGTTAACTTACCCACAGTAGAACCGTTAATATTTTCTATCGTACCAGATAAAATTGAAAGTTCTGTACTATATTCTTTTATTATTCTGTATATAATAGGGTCATCGACTTCTCCACTACAATATGTAATCCTTACGACTTTACCACCTGTAAAATGATCTTGAATAATTTTAGATTCATATGTAAAAAAGCTTTTAGCAGTTTGAGATTTAGGATTTGTGTACAGCTCTAATGTATCGCCGATTTCAGCAACAACACCATCTTCTAAAATAGCAACTTTATCACAAATATTTTTAATAACTTCCATCTCATGTGTTATGATTAAAACTGTAATACCAAGTTTTTTATTTATTTCTTTAATAAGTTCAAGTATTGACTTTGTAGTTTGTGGGTCAAGTGCAGATGTTGCCTCATCACAAATTAAAATACTAGGATTTGTAATAAGTGCACGTGCAATGCCAACCCTTTGTTTTTGCCCACCAGATAATTGCTTAGGATAAACGTCACGCTTATCATTCAATCCCACTAAATCCAAAATCTCATTTACCCTCTTATCTATTTCTGTTTTGTCAACTTTTTTTATTTCAAGAGGAAACGCAATATTTTTGTATACTGTAGCATTGTTAAGTAAGTTAAAATGCTGAAATACAAGTCCTAGCTTCTCACGAGCTAATTGCAAATCTTTTAAATGTGACTTTTTTTCTACTTTAGTTGCTTTTTTTTCCGAATCATAGTTTTCTATTTTTAATCCATCAACTATAATTTCTCCAGAAGTTATAGGAACAAGTGTTGATATACATCTAACAAGTGTTGTCTTACCAGCACCACTTAACCCTATAAAACCAAATATTTCTCCTTTTTCAACTTTTAAACTTATATCTTTTATAGCTTCAAGAACATTGTTTCCTTCTGTATAAACTTTTCTTAAATTTTTTACTTCTATCATTTTTTACTCCTAACTTGAAACATTTTTCAAAATATAAAAAGCTCTCACCTAAAATGAACTAATTCATCTTAGGACGAGAGCGTATGCTTCGTGTTACCACCTAAATTCGTTTATTCTTCGCAAAATAAACCTCAACAAGTACGGCCATAAAAATGGGTTATACTTTGGCACTATAACGGGTGCACCCGACATACTCTAAAAAATTCAAATATGTGACTCCAAGACCATCTTCATAAATATTAACTTTATTCTCTTTCACCAAATGAGAACTCTCTGCTAAAGTATTAATTTACTACTCTTCTCTTCAACGTCTTTTTTTATTAAACTAATCATAACATTAAATTTAAAAAAGGTCAAGTATCAAATTTCATTTTTGTTTTTTTTGTTTAAAAAATATGTTTTTTTAATTTTTTATGAAAAAAATTATAACTTTATACTAAATTAATATTTCTAAAAACAAAAAAACTATCACAAACATCTAATATTTATGATAGTTTTTAAATATAATTATTAATTTTTATAAAATTTCTCTTGCAATAATATTATTAATTAAGTTAATATCAAAATCTTTTTTGAAATTTAGTTTAATATGACCTGCTCTAGTCCAAAGTTCAACTTCTGAAGTAAAATCAAGGGTACCTGCATTTTCAACAGAATACATATTTATTGATTTATATGGAATAGTATATGTTTCGATTTTTTTACCTGTAAGACCTTGTTTATCGCGTATTACAACTCTTTTATTTGTAAAAATTGCAACATCTCTTACTGTTTTATAAGCAGTAATAATTTCTTCTCCGGGTACTAAAAAGCTATTTAACTCTAAACCTAAAGAATATGGATCAACTTTTTCAGAAAAAATCCAGTTAAAATTTGATACTTCATTCGACATATATTTACCCTCCAAAAATTAGATAATATAATTTATTTTTGACAAATCTTTTTCAGGTACAGGCATTTCTTTGTTACCTTTACCAAGTGCAATAACTGTAGCAATCTTATATCCCTTTGGTACGCCTAATTTTTCATAATAAGACTCATCTTGAAACAACATAGCTAACATACCAATATAACAACTATTATATCCTAATGATTCACTTGCAAGCACAATATTTTGTGAAGCAAAGCTACAGTTAAGTGGGGCATATGAGTTATTTTCTTCTGCGAAAGTAAATACTAAAGTTGGTGCATAATATGCAACACTATAGTTTGGATCTCCATTAAATCTGTCAAGCATTCTTTGATTTAATTCAGGAGGTAAAATAGTTTTTACTTTATTATTGATTTCTTCGATCAGCTCTGGTTTTTGAACAACAGTAAAATGCCAATTTTGTGCATTCATAGCAGTTGGTGCATAAAGACCAGCTTTCATAATAACTTTTAAATCATTTTCAGAAATTTGTTCAGAAGAAAAACCACGTGTACTTCTTCTTTTTTCAATAGTTTTTAATACATCGTTCATAATACACCTCTTAATTATTTTTTTCTACAACTAGCCTAATTGACGAGTTCTTTGGAGTTTCAATCCCTTCTTTATGAGACTGCCTTACCACTGTATATTCATTATAATCTATTTCCTGATTTTCATCAATAGCATTTTCACTATCTTCTGAAATTAAAGTATCACTAAGTAGAACTTCACTGCCTTTGTAGTATGTATAAATTACATATTTAAATTCTAAAGTTTCTAAGGTATCGACAGCAAGTGATAAGCTTAAATCAACAACATTAGGTACTATGCTCATAGGTACACTTTCCTCAATAGTTGTTACATCAATAGTAACTGAACTACCCTCTGTACTTTCAGAATTAATTTCAGAACTTACTTCTCCCTCTATTTCTTCTGTTTCTTGAAAATTACTACTTTCACCTTCTTCATCATTTTCTGTTTTTGTACCACCACTTGTATATATAAGAACACGACCGTCTCTATTCATAATAGTACTTGCAGAAGGGAAAGTTCTCGCAACAGTTCCACCTGACTCCATAACTTGATAGTCGATGCCAACACTAATTAATCTTTCAACAGCCTCATTTACAGATAGACCGACTACATCAGGTACACTTATTTGTGAACTATCAACAGCATCACTTGTACTATTAATTGATGAAGTAGGAGGAATTGTGTAATATTCAATTATTGCACTCATCATATCTTTTGCCATAGGTGCACCTTCGCCCCCACCAGAAATTTTTTCTTCTGGCAAGTGTAAAACAGACATAACAATATACTCGGGGTTTTCAACTGGGAAATATCCTATAAAAGAAATTGTTCTAAGTCCATCATCACGATTACCTTGTTCACCAGTAGCAGTTTTACCCCCTATATTATAACCAATAATTTGAGCATTTTTACCCGTACCAACATCAATAACATTTTGTAAAGAAAGTCTTAAATAATCTGATGTTTCTTTAGAAACGGTTTTTCTCAAAAGTGTAGGTTGATTTCTATATACAACTGTATTATCTTCAGAAACGATTTCAGAAACAATATATGGCTTCATTAAGTTTCCGCCATTTATAACGGAAGCAAAAGCATTTAAACTTTGTAGAGCAGTAGCATTAAAGCCTTGACCCATAGAGCTTGTAGCTAGTTCTGTTTCATTAAAGTTTTCACGTTCAAACATATATCCGCTTTCTTCGCCGGGTAAATCAATACCAGTAAGTTGACCAAATCCAAAATTTTCTTGATACTCAAGAAAAGTATCTTCACCCATTTTTTCGGCAATTTCCATCATACCTACATTACATGAGTTTTCAAGAATACCTGCAGCGTTTAAAAGACCATGACCATTTTCATTCCAACATTTGATAACATAATCCCCTACTTCTTTACTACCATTACAGAAAAAAACTTCATCTTTTGTTATAATTTTTTCTTCAAGTGCAGCAGCAACAACACTAACTTTATATGTTGAACCGGGTTCAAAAGTATAAGCTACAGAAAAATTTCTCCATACACTCATAGTTTCTTTAAATTTGTCATCTTCATCTTCAAGAGCCTCATATTTTTCGCCAAAGTTTGTTTTATTAAAATATGAATACTCACCAGGATAATTATTGTTAAAGGTAGGATATTGTCCCATGGCTAAAATTTCAGAAGTATTAGCATTCATTACTAAAATAGCTGCATTTTGAGCCTTATATTTTTCGCCATATTCATAGGATATATCCTCAGCAATTTTTTGAAGATTTGAATCTATAGTTGTAACGATTTTATTGCCATTTACGGAAGGTGAAACATTTAGATAGTTTTCGCCCTCCTCATTGTAAGTTGTAAACTTTCTCCCATCTACACCAAGTAAATATTCATTATATTGATTTTCTATACCATAATAGTTTGATGCATTGTCACCTGTCATAAAACCTACAATTTGAGAAGCAATATTATTTTTCGGATAACTTCTTTTAGTATTTTCAACAGTATAAACAGACAAAAGGTCAGCCTCAAGTATTTCTTTATATGCATCATAAGAAACCTTAGATGCAATTTTCATATACATTGAATCGTTATATATAGGTACACCACTACTATCTTTTTCATAATATTTTTCTATCTCTGATCTATCTTTATTTAAAACAGTAGAAAGAGTAACAATATTTTTTTCTATTGCTTCATTTCTTTTTTCTTCAGTTGAAAAACTTGCAGCATAAGCATTATGAACATCTATAATAATATCGTAAACTGTATTACTAATAGCAAGAATTTCGCCATTTTTATCTGTAATATTTCCACGATTTGCAATAATAACTTGGTCAAAATTAGATGTTTGTTGGATAGTAGCTTGCTTTTTATACTCACCTTCTACTGCTTTAACATAAACTATTTCTCCAGTTTTATATATTAAAAATATTGTTGTTAAGAAAAAAAATGTAAGTAAAAAGAAAAGTTTAGATTTTTTTATACGAAACTTTTGCTTATTTTCTCTAATTCTTTTAATTTCATTTCTTTCTTCCTCAGTTAAAGATTTTTTTTTTATTTTTCTATTTCTTGTGCTATCTTTATCCATTATTCCCTCCAAAA
Source organism: Lachnospirales bacterium (assembly GCA_047974615.1). Taxonomy (GTDB): domain Bacteria; phylum Bacillota; class Clostridia; order Lachnospirales; family CAMZNU01; genus JBKEBX01. The sequence goes on along the minus strand of JBKECM010000070.1, from coordinate 2,522 downwards.
ATTAGTAATAAAGCTAAGCCAGTTATTACTAGAATTTTCCGATTCATTTTCATTTACATATATTTCAGAATAATTTAATTTTTCCATAGGCACCATAATCTTTTGATGTTTTTCTGGATAATCCATACCAAGCTTATTTCTTGCAATAAGCTTATATTCTTCATCATTACTTAAAGTAGAAGTTTTAAGTAAAAGATTATCTCTTTTTGTTTCAATTTCTCTTAGAACCGTATTTGCTTCCTCATATTTTTCACGAGCATCTAAAATCCTTGAGTTAGAATCAATAAAAAGCAAAAATGAGCCCAACAAACCTAATATAACAAGCCAACTAAAAATCGACATTTTAAATTTTTTAGCATTATCATCAACTATTACGATATTTTCATTTTCATATTTTTGAATATTTTTAACTTTATAGTTGCTTATATACACAACATTTGAGCTTAATTCTTTATTTGATAAATTAGATATATCAATAGAATTTGTTAAAACTATTTTTTTACGTCTATTTTCAATACTTTTGTTATCATATTTTAAGTTATCTTTTACATATTTTGCATTTTTATTAATTTGTCTATCTAAATATGTACTTTTAACTGGTTTATTTAAATTTTTTACATTTGATTTGCTATTTGTTTTTTGATTTATTTTTTGATTTATTTTTTGATTTTTAGTATTTGCTTTTAAAGCATTATTTTTCTTTACATCAACATTTTTTTTAACCCTAGTGCTATATGCTAGGGCTTCAGAATTATTATTATATACATTATATTTTTTATATTCTTTATTTTTATCCAAAAAATCAACCCTATCTAAATTTTTTCAGCAACCCTTAATTTTGCACTTCTTGAGCGCTTATTGTTTAAAACTTCTTCATCTGAAGCTTCAATACCTTTTCTTGTAACAACCTTAAGCTTAGGCTTAAGATTACATACACATACTGGAAATTCTCTAGGACATATACAAGGTGAATTTAAATCTTTATAACAATGTTTTACTATTCTATCCTCTAATGAGTGAAAAGTTATAATACATATTCTTCCACCAACATCTAAAAAATCGACAGTATCTTTTATAGTATTTTCTATAATTGCTAATTCTTGATTTACTTCTATTCTTATTGCCTGAAAAGTTCTTTTTGCGGGGTGGGGACCATCTTGTCTTGCCCCCTTTGGAACTGCTTTTTTTATAACAGAAACAAGTTCAAAAGTAGTTTCAATATTTTTTTCTTCACGTTCTTTGACAATAAATTCAGCTATTCTCTTTGCCCATTTTTCTTCACCAAAGTCACGTATTATTTTATGAATTTTTTCTTCATCATACTCATTAACAACATTAAATGCAGAAATTTCACTTCTAATGTCCATTCTCATATCCAAAGGTGCATCATAGTTATATGAAAACCCTCTGTCACCTTCGTCAAACTGATGGCTTGAAACACCTAAGTCTAAAAGTAAACCATCAATTTTTTTTATATCCAAATCATTTAAAATATCTTTAATATTAGAAAAATTATCATGTACAAAAGTTACTTTATCTAAATAATCTTTTAGTACTTCTTTTCCCTTTAGATGTGCATTTGCATCTTGATCAATACAAATCAATCTACCGTTTTTTAATTTTTTAACGATTTCAAGAGAATGACCTGCGCCACCCATAGTACCATCTACATATATTCCATCTTCTTTAATATCTAAATTTTCTATTGATTCATTTAATAAAACTGAAATATGTTCAAAATTCATAAAATGCTCCTATATACCTAAATTAGCCATTTTTTCAGCTAAAACTTCATCAAACACATTGTTTTCACTATATTCATCATAATTTTCTTTCGCCCAAATTTCGACTCTATTAGATACACCAATAGTTATAATTTCTTTATTAAATCCAGCAAACTCACGCAAATTATTTGGTAATAAAATTCTACCTTGTGCATCAATTTCTAATTCGCAAGCACCACCGAAAAAAAATCTTACAAATTGACGTACACTTTTATCAGTAACCGGTAAAGCTTTTATTTTGTCTGAAAGCACTGTCCAATCTTCAATGTTATATAAAAACAAACAGTTATCAAGACCTTTTGTTACAACAAAAGAAGCCGAAAGGTTTTCTCGGATTTTAGATGGTACTATTAGTCGACCTTTTAAATCGATATTATGTGAGTATTCACCTAAAAACATAAAATCCACCACTTTACATCATTGTTACTCCACTTTGCTCCACTTAAATTTATTTTACTATAATTTCCTTTAAAAATCAAGTATTTTTTGCAGTCAAAAGTTTTTCAAATATGACAAAAAAATAAAATATGTTAGGAATAATTTTTAATTTAAATTAAAAACCCTAAAATAAAACTATTATTTGTAACATTATTGCTGATATATATTTTTTCGTGGTATAATATATGGTGACCTCTAAAAACTCGCTTGATTTAATTTTCTTTTAAATTTTAAATAGTTCAAGAAAGCTTCGACAACGCATAACAGCGTGTTTCTGCTAGGAGAAGCTGACGCAGAAAT
>JBKECM010000041.1:0-40232 GCA_047974615.1 Lachnospirales bacterium | reverse complement strand
ATTTTTTTCTTTTTGACTTTATCAGCACCTTCTTTCCTCGTTGATTTTATGCTATCTCACTATTTTTGTGCCATTGTCATTAGTAATATTTTTTTCTTTTTTGACTTTTTCAGCACCCTCGTGAAAAGCAATAAGTTAAATTTATATTTTATATTTAACTTATTGCTTTTTTTAACAGATTTCACATATTCATCACAATTTTAACACAATTAAATGGTACAATAATTTTGCTAAGATATATTTACTTAATTTAAAAAAATATTGTAAATATATCTTAATTTTTGACATTTTTTGTCGATAAAGAAGTAGGCTTATTTTGCTTAAGTTCTCTCAGAACTTACCAAGTCTAGAAAAACCATTTTTTTGGTTTTGCATAAGGCAACACTTATGTTTAAAGTAGATTGGAGTGGCGTTCAAAATTTTATAGCTTTTATTATAAAAAATGAAAAAAATAAGTTGAAAAATTACAACGATGAAGGAAAAGCTTAGGCTTTTCATTAGGTTTTTGAGAAAAACTTAAAATTCATAAAGAATGAAATTGAAAAATATTGTAAGCTATTATAAAATAGAGCATTATTTTTCTTGATGGATTTTTTAAAATTCATATTTCATTGAGCATTTTATGCAGACTAGAATTTTAATTAACTAAACATAAAAACTTTTTATAGAACATTCTATATTAGGTTTATTTTCGTTTTGACTGTGCTTTTGCACATATTAATTATGGATTCAATAAATGTAGAGGAGGCAAAGTTTATTTTTGACTTTATAAAACTTAATATTAAAAAGATAATCAATTCTATGACTAGATAGTAAATGAGTGTTTTATTCCGTTAAAATTTACTTAGCGATTTCTACTTTTTTATATTCATATAGTTATTGACTTTAGCTGATAATGGCTAAAAACAATAAAAATATAAAAATATAAAAGTAGGGAAGATAGAGTGACGGGCGTATTTAATTAACTTTTATTATGATATTGTTTATATAAATATCAAGGAGGAAAATAGATGCGTAGACTAAGCTCGATTATGCTAGCTTTTATTATGCTATTTAGTTCAATAGTATATGATTATAACTACGTACAAGCAGAAGAAGGAATAGTTGATGAAACTGTAATAGAAGAAGTTGCTGCCGATGAAACCATCGAAGAAGTAACAACTAATGAAACAACTGAAACAACGACTTCAGAAGAAGCTGTCGTAGAAACAAACGAGGCTGTATCTTCTAATATGCAAATACCTACAACAACTAGTACACAAAGTGCTATGGTAAGATCTGGTGAAGTGTTAACTTTCACTCAAACTGGTACACTTACTACACCACTTGTTAATGTTTCTATTAACACTGGTACTAAAAAAATCGTTGGTATAACATACGAAAGAGGTTACAACCAAACTGCAACACAAAAAAGTAAAAGACTTTACGGTTATGAAGAAATGACAGGTAACGTTACTTTTACTTTAGACAATGTAATAAGATATGTATCTGTTATGGTAGAGTTATTTGACTCTTTAACAGGAGAACTTAGCTATGTTACTGGTAGCTATGAAATAACAGGACAACGTGTGTATAACATAGGTTCTGGTACATTCTCAGCATATCCTACAACTCCACTTAACGATGATACAAATGCGGATACACTTATCGCAGACAAAGTTGGTTCTACTGGAACAACTGTCGAAGATAACGGTCCTATGATTATCGTTGATGATGAAGTTTGGATTTTTAATGATAACGGTGTTGGTAAAATCTTCAATATGAATGATATTGCTGAAAACTTTAACACTAGTACAAATATTAATGTTACAACTACTCTTGATTTAAAAAGAGGATTTAACGAACATCATACAAGTGCTTTATATGACGGTAGATACGTTATAATGAAAGATACAAATGGTCGTTTATTATTTGTAGAAGCTGAAACGCGTACAGTATACTTAGATGGAAATGTAGGTAGTATAGTTACAAACTATTCTACTACTCTTGCATCTGTATATGGCAGAGTTACAGCATTAGCTTATGATCATAATAATCTTTATATTTTAACAAACCAAGGTAATATTTTCCAAGCTGTTCGTAGCTCTGATGGTAAATATACTCTTAACACAACTGCTTTAGGTACTGTTTCTGCATACAATAGTACAATCGGTAACGATATGACTTTTGACGGTACTAACCTTTGGGTAGCTAATAACTCGGTTACTTTACAAAAATTTAATGTAAATACTAAAACTGCTTCTACAGTAGGTTTAGGTACTGGTAACTATGTATCAAGAATTATATATGACGGTAGCAAATATATATATGCTTCTGGTACAGAAGCTTATTATAACCCTGGTAAAGAGATTATGCGTATCGACAAAGATACAAATACTGTTACTGGAGTATTTACTGATATGCCTGGTTCTGGTGCACAAGTAGAAGATATAAGCTTTGACGGACGTAACCTTTGGGCACATACTTTTGACGGTTCACCTTATGCTCGTTATAGATGGGATACTGTTACAGGTAAAAGAGTAGAAGTAGCTGCTAGTAACTGGGGTCAAAAAGACTCTTTTTATGAAGAAGACCAAAACTTCTCTATAGGTGTTTATGATGGTAAGTATCAATGGAACTGGCAATATTATTATCAAAATATTATTGCTATAGGTCGTGATATCTATTTAACATTTACTTTATCTGATGACGTTGCTGATGGTGGCGCTGTATATGTAGACGATAAAGATACTACAAGTCCTGAGTATGTTAACATAACTGCTAATGCTGTAGATACAACATCTGATGTTGTTTATGCTGCATGGGTATATGATGAAACTGCTGCAGCTGCTGCAACTCGTAATTCTGCTTTTTTTGCTAACTTAGAAAACTATGCAGAAGATGACTTGTATGACGGTGACTGGACACAATACAAAGAAGGTATGTTCTACGCTTTAAGTAAAGATTCTCTTCCTACAGACGGTGGAAAAGTTACTTTCGCTGCATTACCAAAGTTAAACGGTTATTATACTGTTTATATGATAAACGAAGAAGATAGACCATATGTTCAAACGATTTATGTTAACAACTATGTTGATATCGCTCGTTTATACATTAACTTTGTAGATGACTTAGATGCTTCTATCGTTTTACAAAATATGGACGAATCTTATGCAAAGGGTACTTCTCCTATTATTAAAACAGATAAGTATGTTGAAGATTTAGCTGCAATGGGCTATGTTGTAACTGGTGACAAACAAAAAACTGTTTCACTTAGTGGTGACTCTCAAGAGGTTAACTTCCTTGTAACAAAGGATAGAACTAAATGGACAGAAGTTATTGTTAAGCCTTATTACATAGATGACTTAGGTGTAAAACAATATATTACATCTGATACTATTGACGGTATATCTGATACAGAAATCTATACAGGTAAAACTTATTTAATAAGTGATGTATATCCTGGTACAGGTGATGCTACTTTAGGTAAATATAACCGTAAAACAGATGTAGATGCTCCACATATTGAAGGTTTTGCTTTTGCAGACCTTACTAAAACTCCAGTTAAAACTGACTTGTTAGCTACTAACGGTGGTACAAAGGATTCTTTTGGTAAAACATATGTTGAGTTTGAATACAAGCTTTTCGGTGAGTTTATTAACGTTAAAGGTATCGAAGTTGATGAAGCTGGTCAACCTACAGGTAATCTTATTTATACTGATCAACCTACTGGTAATGACACGACTTCTATAGTTATTAATGCTGATAAAACTTTAGAAAACTGGGATCTTAAAGGTTTAGCTAACTATGATGCAGATGGCGTATTTACTGGTGTTACAGCAGGTACAGAATCAGTTAGTGCTGTTTTCGGTGAAACTGAGGAAGTTGTTTTTGCTTACACTAGAAAAATGTCTACTGTTACAGTAGAATATTATGATGGTAGCACACTTTTAGGTTCTGATGTATTTGAAGTTCCTTTAAATACTGAGTTTACTGCAGTAGGTAAGTCTATTACAGATTATAAACTCGTAGATCCTTTATCGTATTTAAAATCAGAAAATATTACAACTGCAACTCATACAATTACTTTTGCATACAAGCAAATAACAGAAACTGTTATTATTGAAGCTGTTGATGCTACTGGTAACGTTTTAGGCCGTGATTCTGTAGATTATACTATGGGTGAAACGGTTCAAGTTGGAACAGGTGACTTAGAAGTTTTACTTGCACCTAGATATGTTCTCGATACCGATGTAGTAGATAATGCTGCTCCAAAAACTATAACTGTTGCTGATAATACAGTAGTACAATACATCTTTAAAGAGATGAAAACTACTGTAACTGTAAACTATGTAGAACAGGTTAATCCTAGCCAAACAGTTGCAACTAAAGTAGTTTATGATGTTCCTTATGGTGAAACAATAACTGAAAACGCTATAAGCGTTGTAGATTATTACGCTAATGGTACAGTAAATTATAGTGAAGTAGCAAAAACTCCTACTAAGGAGTATACTTTCTACTATACTAAAGCTGCTGGTGATATTATTGTTATGGCAAAAGATGTAGATTCTGGCGCTATCTTAGAATATCACGTTGTTAGTGGTAACCAAGGTGCTGAATATATTTACGATCCTTTAAATCCACCTGCAAGTGAAAAATTCACTGGTAGCTGGTTAAATAATTATGAATTACAAGATACGTCTTCTAAGACTGAATACTTCTCTGATGCTTTAGAAGAGATAGTTATCAACTATAAAATGAATACGTATACTGTAACAGTAAATGCAACGGATTCAGATGGAAACAGCTTACCATTTTTTGATACTACAACTTCAAAAACATTTACTTATAACAAGAACAAAACATATAGTATTTATGCACCTCCTGTAACAGGTTATGTTGTAAAAGAAGGTGAAACAAGCTATATAAATGATCTTGTTGGTATTTCTGCTGATAGAACTCATACTTTTATTTATGAGCCTATCAATACTGAAGTTGTTTTAGCAGTTAAAACTGTAACTGAAGATGGTAAAACAGTTGTTGCTGCGGGTACAACTACAGGTAATAGAGGCGAAGAAGGAACTATTAAGCTTAGTGAATTCCCTGGACTTCTTGATAGTAGCAAATGGGAGCTAGCTGATGGTGAAGCTTCTGAAAAAACAATAACTTATGGTACTGATCACGAAGTTAAGTTTAAACTTAAGAGAAAACAAGTTACATTAACAGTTGTACATGAAGGAACAACTAGTGGTGGTGCTGTTGTGGAACTTGAGAGATATTCTTATGATGTAGATACTATGACAAGTGAAAAAGTTGCAAGTAAGGTTTTTGCTAACTATGGACTTGCTGATGATCAAGCTTCTTATGTTATTGAAAACATAGGTACTGACAATGTAATTGTAACGATCAAATATAAAGCTATAGAAGGTAACGTAGTTGTTTTTGCTAGAATAAAAGGTACAGATACATTATTAGAGCAAAAGAAATTTAATGTAACTCAAGGTGAATTAAATTACACAGTTCTCCAAACTACTATAGAAAGCTTTAAAACATATATTGATCCTAGTTATAATTATGATCCAAGTAGTATTACTACTTTAGCAGAAGTAGTTTCTGATGAATCAAAAAATGTAATTTATCTTGACTTTATACCTAATATGGTAACTGTTACAGTAAAATATGTTGACGAAAGCGGTATGGAAGTGGCAACGGAAAAAACTTTCGATGTTCAATATGGCTCATATGTAGGAGAATATGCTGCAAATGTTCCTTTCTATAATATCGTTGATTTAGATGGAGATAATCTTACAAATGAATCATTCCATGAGATTACTTCTATAAAAACCGATACTACAATAACTTTCGTTTACGAAGAAATCTTAATACCTGCGGGTGTTATTAACCTTATTGCAAAAGGTGAAGATGGTACTATATTAGACATCGTAAGACTTAGCGATAAAGTTGGAAAAGAACAAATTTTTGACGCAAATAGTTATTTTGCTGGTGGTTTCACTGGCTATATACTTGAAGAAGGTAGTGCTATGCAAAACGGCGTTTATACAAACGGTGGTGTAAATATTTACTTTATTTACAATGTTGTAGAGCACACAATTACTGTTGCTTGTCAAGAAGATGAAACTACAATAGGTATTCCTTTTGTTCCTATTGAGTCTACTCCAACTTATAAAGTACAAGAGGGTAGTGATATAACAATTAATGCTCCACATAGAGCAGGTTATATTGCTATTGAACCAACAAGCATTACATTATCTGATGTAATGGCAGATCAAACTGTTACTTTTAAATATAAAGCAATAGATGATATTGTTGTTGTAAAAGGTATCGAAGTAGATTCATTAACAAAAACTCCTGTTTATGTAAACGGTAAAGAAAATGTTGTTTACTCTACTTATGTTGCTGGTGATAATTTAAGCACTGCAACTGTAACAGCTGATGAAACTTTTGCAAACTGGACACTTGTAGGTTTAATGAATACTGGTGTTGCAGGAACTGCAAAAACAAAAGATGTTACTTTTGGTACTGATAATGAAGTAGTATTTGGTTATACAAGAAATAAAGCAAATGTTACAGTTAAATATTTAGAGTTAACTTCTGGGGGTGCTTCAGTTACTACATCTGAAACTGTTACTGTACCACTTAACTCTGACTATACTGCTATTGCAAAAGCTATTGAAAACTGGGAACTTGTAACTCCTGAAAGCTTTAGTAAAACTGTTACAGTTAAAGGTGATACTACTATTGAATTTTACTATAAGAGACTTGAGAAAAACGTAACTATTCGTGCTGAGTTAGAAGATGGTACATTATTATCACAATATACTGAAAACTATCCGATCGGTAGTACTCAAAATATTAGTGCTGATGGTATAGCAGATTTACTTAGCCCAAGATACAGTCTTGTATCTACTTCTCCAGTTGTAGGTGAGGTTATTGATACAGATACTGAAATTACCTTTGTTTTCAAAGAAAATTTAAGTACAATTACTGTTAAGTATCAAGATTCTGACGGTACTGCTCTTGCGACTGAAAAAACTTACGTAGTTCCTTATGGAACATATATAAGTGAGTCTGCTATAAGTGTAAATGACTATTACTTTAGTTCTAGTAACTACAGTGATACTACATCTCCAACTTTTACAATAGATGAAGCTTTAGCTGGTTCATATGAAATTATTTTCAAATATGAAATTGCTGATAACAACTATTCTGTAATTGCTCGTGATGATGTAACTGGTGAAATTTTATACTATGCGACTTATGAAGGAAGCCAAGGAGAAACTGTTACTATTTCTGCTGCTGCTGAATTTGGTGATGAACCATTTATGGAATACTATACTTTAATCAGTGATGATTTAAGTAGTATTGAACTTACAAATGGCAATGATGAAATCGAATTCAGATTGCAAAAAATCAAATACACAGTTACAATTAAAGGTGTTGATGGTGATACTTTAGTAAATGGTGATGTAAACACTGGTACTCCTGTTGGATTTTACGATGGTGATGATGAAAAAGTATTTACTTACACTAAAGGTGATACATATGAAATATATGCACCTCCTGTAAATAATTATTATTTATTTGACGGTACTTCAAGCTTTATAGCTGATCAAGTTGGTATTAAAGAAGATAGAGAATTTACTTTCGTTTATAAAAAACTTGAACTTGGTACTACAATCAACGTAAAAGCTATTTCTGATGATGAAAAATATGTGTTAGGTACAAAAATCTTAAATGGCAACAGAGAAGACGTTATTGACGTAGTTTATTCTAACTATACTGATGTTTTATTTGATTCTGATGAGTGGGAGTTAACTAGTAGTAGTGGTGTTTCAACTTCTGTAACTTTCGGTGTTCATGATGAAGTAGTATTTAAAGTAAGTAGAAAAATGGTTGATGTAACAGTTAACTATGTTGATACTACAAACGGTAATGATATTTTATATACATATACTGTTACAGTACCAACAATGACTTCTTACACTGCTGATGTTATGGCTTTCTTGAACTATGAGCTTGCTCCTGATCAAGTTCAAGCTGTGACTGAAGGTATAGGTACGACTAATCATACAATAACAATCAAGTATATTCAAGCTACTGGTAATGTTATTATTGAAGCTATTGATGCTGAAACAGATGCGATTTTAGCAAGAAACTATACAGATGCTACAGAAGGGCAAAAGTATACAGTTGCTGCTGCTATCAAAGAGTCTTTTGATACTAGTTTAATCGGTTATGAATATGATACAACTAGTGTTGATTACATTGACCCTGTTACAAGTGTTGCAACAAATAATATTATAAAGCTTATGTATAAAAAACAAATGGCTACTATAACAGTTAAATATATTGATCAGTATGGAAACCCTATTGCTGCTGATAAAGAATATCAAGTACAATATGGTCGTGGCGTTGATGAATACGCACCAAACTTACCTTTATTTAACTTAGTAGAAGGTCAAGATTCTCATATTTCAATTCCTGTAGTGAATGGAGATGAGGAAATTGTTTTTGAATACTATTTAGATAATGGTAGTGTTATTAATGTTGTTGCGATAACTACTGATGATAAAATTATAGGTTTAGAGTCTAAAATAGGTGTTATTGGTACAGAAGAAATCATTAATCTTGAAGATGTTTTCCCTGGTGGATTTGTTGGATATACACTTGTAGATCCTAATCAAGTAATGCAAACAGCTACTTATGTTAATGGTTTGGCTACTGTTTACTTCTTATACCAAAGTATAGACTTAAAAGTAACTATTGAAGCTTATGATTACGATTCATTAGTATTAGATGCAGGTGAACAACCAATAGTTTTAGAATTTCAAGGTTCTGCTGAAAGATATGCTCAAGGTGGAGATGATATTATTATTAATGCTCCTTATATTACAACTATAAGTGCTGACTCTGCTGCATATAAAGTAATAGGTTATACTATAAACGGTGGAACTTTTGTAGAAGGTGGAACAGTTAATATCAATGATATAGCTGAATCTACTGTTATCAAATTCTATTATGACAAAACTGATATACCAAGTAGTATTTTAGTTAAACATGTAACTTTAATTGGCGATCAAACTATAATTTTGAAAGCTGAAAGTATGAAAGGTGCTGTTGGTACTTTTGTTGATATTTATCCTTTAACTAAAGATGAACAAGCTGCGTTTGGTGTTACAATAAATCCTACATATAATTTTGTTAACACAGTAAGATTTATGCCTGAATCAAATGAAGACATTATTATTCCTTATACTAAGGATATGTCTTTGTTACAGTTAAGATACAATACTGAAATCTATGAAAGTAGTGCAGATGTAGCATCTGGTAAGGTTTCTAAAACTTTAACTGAAATTGAAAAAAGAGATATGGGTGCTTATAATGCACCAAACCTTGTGAACATTTCAAAAGCGTATTCTCAGGGTTCTGTTCAAACTATTATTGCTCCTTTTGATGATAACTATGTAATTAATACTAATAAGAATACTGTGAAAATGAGAGATAATATAACATTAGTTGACCCTCTTGAAACAGTAGACTATTACTATAGAAATATTACAGGTAATGTTTTAATTAGAGCTGTTATTGAAGATGAAAAAGGTACAATAAAGATAGGTAGTAAAACATATACTGCATTAGCTCAAACTGATGATGATGCTGTTACTGCTAAAGAATATAACAATGCAAGAAATACACTTGCAAAACTTACTGCTTTAATCGAGGACAAATATATTCTTGATGAGTCAGTAGGTGATAAAGGTTTAATTAGTGGTAAAGAAGTATTTACACTTCAGAACGGTGAAACATATAAAGATCATACTTTAACATATGTGTATACTGGAAACTACAGAAAAGTTTCTGTTTGGTTTAAAGATCAAAATGGAAATCCTATTCCTAAAGAATTATTAGGAATAGAATCAAACCCAATAATTACAAATGTTATTAATGGTGATTACTTTACACATAGTGCATTAAACGTTAACAACTACAACTATTTAGGTAATCGAGTAAATAAAAATCAATCTGCTAATGCTACAAGAACTTTAGCAGCTGCAAGTACATTAAGTACTTCTGATGGGTTAGATACTTCTACAACAATTAATATTGAAGTTGGAGAAGACTTCTCTGTAGATTTTATATATGAAGTATATGATTTTACAAAACCAGCTACAGTTAATATACATGTAGATGGTGTTGTTACTTCAGAGTATATTACAATTACTCCGGGTCAAACTTTATATGCACCATATGTTGATGGTTATAGACCATCACCAAAAAGTATTTTAGTACCTAGTACAGAACCTAATGGAGGTTATTCATTTGACTTTACTTATACTAAGATTGAACCACAAGTAGTTACAAAAACAAATACAGTTACAGAATACGATACAAAAACAGTATATCAAGGTAAAGCTGTTTATGTAGGGGACGCTGAAGAATTCGATCACAATGCTTATATAAATGGTTTTGATGATGGAACAGTTAAACCTGATAAAGCTCTTACTCGTGCTGAAGTTGTAAGTATGTTATATAATTTATTATATACTGAAGATATGACTGTAGAAAATAGCATCAACTTTAGTGATATTCAAGGTGATGAATGGTATGCTGATATGGTTTATATAATGGCTGGTAATGGATATATTACTGGTTATGAAGATGGAACATTTAAAGCAGAAAAAGAAATCACTCGTGAAGAAATTGCAGCTATAATTTCAAGAATTTATGGCAAAGGAAAATATCAAGATGTTGTTAGCTTACCACTTGATCCAAATAACTGGTCGACTGACTTTATACTTGACACTTATGCGTCAGGTTACTATAAAGACATAGACATTAAAGGAATTGATTGGACAGCAACAGTATCTCGTGCAGAGGCTATTGTTATGATAAACAATGCATTAGATAGAATTCCAAATAGTGATATTTTACTTGAAAACGACGTTGTAATTCCAAATGACTTAAGTGCTGACCATTGGGCATATCTACATATTATTGAAGCTATGACTAATCATGAAGGTTACTATTTAGGAAACTTTGGAGACGAAGTTGAAGTTTTAGTTGATGAAGATTTTGACTATACATCTTTGTTAGATAATGTAGAAGAAAACTAATTTGACTTAAATTAAAAAAATAATGTTTTTTTAGCAGATAGGTAAAACTATCTGCTTTTTTTATAAGTAGGTATACTTAAAAAATAGAATTGGCAACGTTGCAAAACAACACTTTCTTCGTCATTATCGAAAAATTTATCTTCTAGTGTACCTTTAGTACGCGTCAAAGCCTAATTTTTAACCAATGATACAGAAAAAACTAATTTTGCAACTTTGCCATATTTTTTTCGTTAATTGGAGAGCATAAAAATATACTAGATTATTTCCAACTTCCTAGTAATTCTACACAACAGTTTCCAGTTACTTTGTTTCCAGCGTATATTCCCGTTACTCGGCTTTCGGCTTCATATTTATTTAGTGTTTTTGATTCAGATACAATTTCTTGGTGAGCTGGATCGCATACTACTTCAAGTTTTGCATCAAAATCTGGAATTTCGAGAATCCAGTGAGTCGGATAGTTTTGGTTTGTTATATCACTATGCCAACACTGGTCAGCATTTTCTACGATAGATGGAACTTGGCTTACTGTCTGGTGCCCATCTTCATGGAGTATTGTAACGAAGGTGAAATGTTGTCCATTTTCAGGAAGTATTTCCCATAAACTAATTGATTTTCCGTTATCAAGTTTAATTCCCATCCACATCCATTTAGGACTCCAATCTTTAAGATTTTTGATGTTCATTATATCTGGAGAGTTCCACTGACGATCAAACCAACAATCCCCATTTTTAAACTTGTATTCTGTACCTTGAATTGTAATAGAACCCTCCATTTTCATATCAGGACAAGAATACTGATAATTTTGTCTATTTTGCAGTAATGGGAAAAAACCTGAACCACCATTGTAAATTACATTTCCAACGGGCTCCACTTTAACTGTTAAAGCACAATCATCAAGTTCTGCTTTAAGTTTAATATCTTCTTCAATGGAACCTTTCATCATAGCAAAGCCTGTCTTCATGTAGAGTTTTTTATCTTTTATTTTTGATGTGGAAATAGTTTTTACAACGGTATCTTTTGCTTGATAAAATCCCGTGCTTTTGTCAAGAATAGATACAACTGTATTTATCACACCAACAGTATTTACAGTACCTGTCATTAAGTGAAACAAAAATACCAATTCATGATCTTTTACATTCACTCTTCCGATATAAAACCACGAATTAACTATGTGCTTTTGGGGAAAGAAACAGTCGGCTGGGTTAATTGTCATTGGCACATTTTGATATTTGTTATGCATTATTTCTGTTATTTTTCTTGTTTCCATAGATAAAGTCTCCTTTTTTATTGTACTTATTAAATGGGGTTTATGTAATAGTTATAATTATGAAATTATAATAACTATGTTCTTTACCATTGAGACTATTGTATCATTTAGTTTCTTGTGATACAATAGTCTTAAATAAAACGATACACAGGAGGCGAAAATTGTATCATTTAACTACTCATACTAGAGTAAAAAATTCAGCAGAATTAATTAAAGAAGCCTTGATCAAATGTTTACATGAAAAAGACTTCTCATTAATATCAATTTCAGATATTCAAAAAAAAAGTGGAGTCAGTAGAGCTACTTTCTATCGAATTTTCGATAATATTTATGATGTTCTTTGTTATTATTGCGACCAACTGGTTATAGATATTGATGACCAATATGAGGCTTTTTTAAAAACTGATAGAGATGATATTTATAAATTTGTGCTTTCCTTTTGGGCGAAAAATAACGAATTTCTTGAAGCACTATATATAAGTCATCGTTGGGACATTCTACAAACTTCTATGGAAACAAAGGCAAAAAATTTAAGAACCCACTTAACTAAAAATTTTATTTCAGATCAAGATGCAGACTATTTTTTTAGTATTTTCAGTTGTGCTTTAAGCGGTATTCTAATGACTTGGATTAGACATGGGAAAAAAGAAGAAATTTCCTCTATGGATGAAAAAATTCAGGATATACTTAAGGTTTTTATTAAATAAAGTTAAATACAAATGGTAACGTTGCCGGATAACGAGTGATAAAGAAATACAAGACACAAGTAGAATTTTTAGATTTTAAAATTTATTGACTGAAAATAAAGTACAAGAGCAAATATTTATAAATCAAGTTGATAACCTTGTAGTTGAGAGTAAAATAATAAAAAAAGGAACAATAGTAGATTCTACAATTATAGATTAGTCAAAATAAACAAAAAATAGGGATAAATCAAGAAATAAAGAATATGGTTGAACTAAAAAAGGTGGCAACTATCATCATGGATTTAAAGCACATACAGGTGTTGATGAAAAAAAGAGGACTTTTTCATAGTAAAGAACCTTGGGAATAAGGGCTGCGTAGCTATTTTCCCCATAGTGAAAAATTCCGAGTTAAATTCACAGCAGCAAATATTCATGATTTAAACGCAGTAGAAGATTGTCTGCATGGTGAAGAAACTGAGTTTTAAGGTGACAGTGGGTATTTAGGTGTAGATAATCATAGTTTAAAAGTTAAAAAGTGCAAAAAGAATATCATGAAAAGAATAACAAGCCTTAAAAATTAAGTATCGAAGAAATTGAAAAAGAAAAAATGATGGGGTAAGTAATTTAATCAAAAAGATGTAAAGTTGAACACAATTATACTGTAATATAAAATATTTTTAATTTTAAATATACAAGAGTACGATGTTTAGCTAAAATTTCTGCTAGATTTTTTATGTTAGTAACTTTATATTATTTTTACAAGTTGCCAAGACAAAGAAGGGGCAAGGCTGTCCTTTTATAGAAATACAGGTAATAAAAGCCCAAAATATGGTTAAATATTTGCAATATTTTAGGAAAATTTAAAACCTTAGATGATTTCTCAATAAAATGAGAATTTCTCTAAGGTTTTTTGTTAATTTGCAACGTTGTCAAGACATTTTTTTGGATTATCTTATTATAGACTGTGTCAAAATAAAATAATAAACCTGAAACATTGCATATTATTTCATATCTGAGAATAGCACATAAGCACCTTCAAAAATTTCATTAAATTTTGCTTCAAATTCCTCAGATTGAACAACTGTCATCATATCTTGAACCCATTGTTGGTCTTCATTCCCTTTATTAACAACAGGACCTGTTGGAAAATCAACATATTTACCATCTTCAGCAAGATATGAAGATGGGTCTATACCTGCATTTCTCATTACACTCGTAAATGAAATTGAACCATCGGCATCTTTAAATGAAGAAGCTGTTGCAGTTGTTTCTACTTCTACTAAGTTTATATTTTTATAGTTTTCTGCAATATCAAGTACTGTATAGAAATCACCTGTTTTTTCACCTAATTTAATAAATCCTAAATCTTGCAAGAATTCTAAAGAACGTTGCATATTACTTGGGTCATTAGAAACTATAATAGTTGCACCATCAGGGAATTCTTCTATACTTTTATGTTTGTCTGAATATAATCCAAATAAAGACGCGTATAAATATGGCTCAACCATAACTAACTCTGAACTATTTTCTTCATTAAAAGTATTTATCCAAGGCAAATGATTTAACATAAGGCTATCAATATCGCCATCTTTAAGTGCTATTGCAGGAAGGTTATTTCCATCAAACACTTTTATTTCAACAGTATAACCCATAGGTTCCATTAATTTTGCTATTTCTTGAACAGCTGGTTCATTTAATGGCATACAACCAATAGTAAATTCAGTTTTATTTGCATCGCCTGAAGCTGTGTCAGCTGATTGTGAAGAACAGCCTGTGAAGATTGCCATTGTGAATATCATTACTAATAGTAATATAGCGATTTTATTATTTTTTTTCATTTTAAATTATCCTCCTAGAATTAAAGTATGATGTGTTTTGTTTTTTGTTTAATTATTTAAACTTTATCTTTTGAAAGCTTTGCTTTCAAAGCAGAAAATGCTTTTGAGCGATTTTCTTAATCAAAATCTATGATTTCTGCTATACCTCCTTTATATGAATTATCGTCGTAATTTTTGTTGAAAACAACCTCTAGCATATCTGTAAGATTTTCACTAATAAGTTTTTCTGAAATTTGTTGCTTTTCTAGATTTCGTTCTAAAGGATTTACTGTGTTTATCATTCCATCAATGGAATCAACATATAATCTGTATGGCATACCAATTGCCATTTCATCTTTTTTCCATTGTGCTAACATTCTTGTACCTGAACATAAAAGTGATATGTTAATTTGATTTTCTTCGTATGGCAAAGAAGTACATTCTTGGCAAATTGCTGACATTCCAGAGAGTTTTATGTTAGACGCATGTCCATTTTTATATGTATAACCTTGAATTATTCTCATAGCATTAAATGGATTAGTTATTATAATTACAACATCAGGTTCTGTTTCATAAGCCTCTAATGGCATAACTGCAATACCATAAGTAGTGTGTTCGCAAAAAACCATATTTTTTGATACATTACGGCATATACCTAAATTACTATAAGTTCCTAAATCCATTCTTCTCTTACCAGATATGTAATCTTGATTTGGCTTTTCTAACCCTACTGCAACTGCACCACCTAAACAGGCACTGTGCCCACGATGTATTTTTTGAGATGTTCCGTCACCAGCTCTCCTAACAACAGTACAGTATGACATTTTATTTTTATTTTCAGGGGCATTAAAAGCATCATAATCTTCTTTAGTGAGTAAAAATTTTATCCCAACTGGCCTTCGTTCTAATTGTAGTAAAATATCAAGCCATTTTGCACTTTCATTTAAAGTCATAAATCAACCTCCTAATTATAGGTATTTTTTATAAAAGATTCCACCAATATACTGAGTAATATTTACTAACAACAGTAATATTAGCACAGATATATATAAAATAGTTTCATTAAAACTTTGAAATCCATATGTTAGTGCTACAGCACCTAGACCACCAGCACCTATAGCAGATGCTATTGTTGTTCCAGATATATTATTTACTGTAGCCAAAGTGATAGTAGATATAATAGCAGGCACTGATTCCTTCATAATTACTCTGTAAATAATTTGAAAATCACTAGCCCCAAAAGAACGAGCAGCTTCAATTAACTGTTTATCAATTTCTAAAAAGCTATTTTCTAACAATCTAGCTATAAAGGCAGTTGCAGCTATAGATAAAGGAAGTATAACTGCTTTTTCGCCAATAGTTGTCCCAACAATAATACGAGTAATTGGCCCCATAGCTACAATAAGTATTAATATTGGAAAAGAACGAATAGTATTTACAAAAAAGTTAATCACATTATAAATTTTTTTTTTAGGATTTAAACCCATAGGTCCGTACATTGTCATTAGAATTGCTAAACCAAAACCTAATAATGTACCAATCAAAACTATAGCTATAACCATTCTAATTGTTACAAACGTTGCAGGTATAATAAGTTTTTGTAAATAATAAATTACTGATTCAATATAATCTTCAGGCATTATAAATCCTCCTTTGTATCTTCTGATAGTATTTCACGCCATAAAATATTTTTGGTATCAAAATATTTTTTTATATTTTCAATATGTATTGACTCCACTTTAATAATAATAGAGTTTATAGATTTTTCATTCATACTATCTAACTCACTATCGACTATAGAAAAATCAATATTTAATTCTCTAGCTAATTTGGTAATTATTTTATCATTATCATTTTCTTGTGAATAGAAAAATTCAATACTTCTCTCATCTTCTGCCAAAGTAATCTGTCTGGTTCCTATTAAATTTATAAGTGCCTGTGGGCGTTTAGTAAAAATTTCATCAGTTGTACCAAGTGCTTCAATAGAGCCATTTTCTATTATAGAAACGTGTTTACAAATACTTCTCAAAACTGACATCTCATGAGTAACAACAATAATTGTTATTCCAAGTTTAGCGTTTATTTCTTTTAACAAACTTAGTATTGAAAGTGTACTTTTAGGATCTAGTGCAGATGTAGCTTCATCGCATAAAAGAATTTGTGGATTCATTGCAAGTGCTCTAGCAATAGCAACTCTCTGCTTCTGCCCACCTGATAATTCTCTAGCTTTACTCTGAATTTTTTCAGGCATATCAACTAATTCTAAAAGTTCCTTTACTCGACTATTAATCGTCTTTTCATCATATTTCCAAAATCTCATTGGTAAGGCAATATTTTCGTATACAGTTGTTCTATTTAACAAAGAAAAATTTTGAAATATCATTCCAATATTTTTTCTAAACTTCCTCATTTCGGAGTTATTAAGTGACCCAACACTTACATAACCTACTTTCAATGTTCCAGAATCAAAGGTTTCAATTCCATTTATACATCGCAAGAGTGTAGACTTACCAGCACCACTTCTACCAGCAATACCAAATATTGAACCTTTTTCTATTGATAGATTTATCCCTTTTAAAACTTCGGTATCTTTATATGATTTTTTTAAATTTGTAATTTCAATCATTATGACCTCACACTTAGATATTAATACTTTTTATTTGAATTATTTTAAAAAAATTATGACATTGGTATCGTTCTAAAATTAGAATTTTTCTAAGAACGGCAAAATATGGTTTCCAAGTGTATATAAAAAATATACAAGAACATAAATTAAATGCAATGACACAGAATAAAATTTTACTACATTTGCTAATTCGATAAAATTTTTCTAATTATAGCATATTGTATGTTAATTTGCAACATTTCTTATAAAAACTTTCACCGATTCGTTGTGTAATATTACTAAAAACTAATACAAATATTTAAATATTTAATATATGAATTAGTTAAAGCAATATATGAAAATTCCAAATTATGTATATAATATACACTATTTTTTTTTCTTCATTATGAAAGTATAACAAAAATCAAAAAAATTTCGACATACTAAAAGAACAGTAAATAAATTAAAATTTATTTACTGTTTGTGATCTACTAAAAAAAGTAGACAGATTTAAATTTGTATTTAATGATGCATAAAAAGAGCAAAGCAACTAGATTATTTAAAAAGTGGTGGTAGCAAAAAAATGAAATTATTTAATCTTGATAAATCATTTTCTTAATCAAAATTATAATTTTTAAAAGCAAATTTAACAATAAATTTTATAAATTAAAGTAAAAATTGTACATTTTGTTATAGTCCTATTTTCTAGGAAGTGATTATATGAAAATAATGATAATAAACTAACGAATAATGCTAGTTTTTATTAGAAAAATATAAATAATTAATAAAAAAATATGAAAATTTTAAAAATAAAAATTTCATTTTACATATTGACTTAATTTTATTTTTCTGTTAGAATACATTCAATAAATAAATGCGATGAAAGAAAATAGTAAATTTGTAGTTTGTTTTAAGAGAGTAATCGGTTGGTGTGAGATTATAAACAAATCAAATTGAATTCGCTCTGGAGCAGCTATCTGAAATTATGTAGGATTAGACGGTAAGTGACCGTTACATCACTGGTGTGTGTTTGCACACTGTAAGTAGTATTTTGTGAAAAATACTAAAATAGAGGTGGTACCGCGATTTTTCGTCCTCTGTCCAATTATATGGACAGAGGACTTTTTATTTTGAAATAGGAGGTTTAATTTAAAAAATTTTTATATAATATATGGAGGACAATATTTATGAGTACAGATAATTTTAAATCAAAACTTGGTATTATAGCAGCTACAGCAGGTTCAGCTGTTGGACTTGGAAACCTTTGGGGTTTTTCTTATAAGGCAGGTTCAAACGGTGGTGGTAACTTTGTTTTACTATATTTGTTTAGTGTTTTATTTATTGGTATACCTGTTATGCTTGCTGAGTTCGTTATAGGTCGTGAAGGTAAAGGTGGACCTGTTGGTTCAGTAGAAGCTGTAACAAAAAACAAAAAATCACTCTTTGTAAGTGCAGGGTATTTGGGTGCTTTATCTACATTTTTAATCTTATCTTTTTATAGTGTTATAGCTGGTTGGTCAATAGACTATTTATTTAATACTTTAATAAATGGCGTTGCACAATATAGAGATATTGACACTGTGCAACATTTTGTTGATACGACTGGCAACTTTAACAAGCAAGTAATTTTTCAAGGTATTTTTATTCTTGCAACTGTTATAACTGTTATGTTTGGTATTGAAAAAGGTATTGAAAAACTTTCTAAAGTATTAATGCCTTTGCTTTTAGGCATTATAGTAGTTTTAGTTATTTATTCATTTACTTTAACAGGTTTTAGTGAAGCGATGGTATATTTATTTAAACCATCTCCATTACCTGAAGGTGTATCTGTTTTTGACGTTTTTGCATCAGCTCTTGGGCAAGCTTTCTTCTCCTTATCAGTTGGTATGGGTGCTATAATAACTTATGCTCGTGCTGTAAATGATAAAGAAAATTTAAGCTCTATAACTTTACAAGTTGCTATATGTGACACTGCTGTTGCAATACTTGCTGGTATTGCTATTTTCCCTATAATATTTACTTATGGTATGGATCCGGCTGGTGGTGCTGGTTTAGCTTTTATGTCTTTACCTATAGCTTTTGCTAAAATGCCATTCGGTTATATTTTTGGAAATCTATTCTTCTTATTACTACTTTTAGCAGCATTAACTTCTTCAATATCTATGCTTGAAAATTCTTTAACATTAGTTTTAGAAAAAAGTAAACTAAGCAGAAAAAGTGCAACTATTATTTTGGGTATTATAGTTTTAGTATTTGGTTTATTATCTCAAGAAGGTTTAGCTTTTACTTTACCTTTATTAAACTTCACTGGTGCTACTGGATTCTTAAATCAGCTTGACTCTTTAACTATGCTTTATACAATTCCTATTGGTGCTTTAATTTTCGTTATACTTGTAGGCTACAGAATGGATAAAGAAGTTGTTAGACGCCAAATAAATAATGACAAAATTGCGAATATTTTCATTCCATACATTAAGTATGTTGCCCCTATCTTAGTTGGTGTGGTACTTATTGCAGGTTTATTCTAATAAAAATTTTAAATAATAAAAAAAGATTATACTTTTAGGTTTGACTAAAAATATAATCTTTTTTATTAAATTTAAAACAAAAAACTCATATTATTCCTTAACAAAAGTATTTTGCAATGATGACAAATTATATGAGCATTAGACTTTATTGTTTAGAATGAATTATTATATTTAAACTAAATTACATAGCTTTCGTTAAAACACTTATAATTTCCTCTTCAGTTAATTTGAAAAATGCACCAACATCGGCATTTTCTTTAGCAATAATTTTTATATGTTCTTCTGTAATCTTAATTTTATCTGTTTCTGAAAAACGAGTTGCTACATTTAAAGATTTAAAGAAACTTTCAACTGCAATTATACCTGCTTCAATAGCTTGTTCTTGGTTTTCATTATTATATCTAATACCAAAAACTCTATCAAAAAATTGAACAAATCTTTGAGGTTCTTGTTTTTGTGCTACTTTTAACCAAGCTGGAATTATACAAGATAGTCCTTCACCATGTGCGTTATCATAATAGCCACTTACAACTTTTTCTAAAGCATGAACTCCCCAGTCGCCAACTCTACCCATAGACAAAGTGTCATTATGTGCCAATGCACCTGCTAACATTATTTCACTTCTATATTTATAATTTGTAGGATTTTTTAAAGTTGGTAAACCATTTTGAACTACTGCTATCATAGCACCTTCAAGAAGTCTATCTGAAAACTCAACATCTTTTGTAGGAGTAAAATATCTTTCAAATAGGTGGGCAAAAATATCAATTACACCACAAGAAATTTGGTGTGGTGGTAACGAGTACGTAAACTCTGGGTCAAGTATCGAAAATTTTGCTCTTAGAGTAGGGTATGATATACTCTTTTTTTGTTTTGTATCTTTATCAACAAGCACACTTACAGGTGACGTTTCACTTCCTGTCGCAGGTATAGTTAAAATAACACAAATAGGTAACGGTAAGTTTTTTGGAGTAGCACCATTATAAAAAGTCCATACATCTTCAGTGTTTGTACTACCAATAGCAACTGCTTTTGCACTATCTATTACACTACCACCACCTACAGCAAGGATAATATCAATGTTTTTTTCTTTACATATTTCTATACCTTGTTGTGCTATAGAAAGGCTTGGGTTTGCTTCAACACCACCTAATTCATAAAATTCAATGTTTTCTTCCGTTAAAATTTTAATAACTTTATCATAAACACCATTATTTTTTATACTACTTTTACCATAATGTATTAAAACTTTTTCCCCATAATTTTTTATTGTTCTAAGATTTTCAATAGAGTCTTTACCAAAGTGTAATTTTGTTGGCATATCAAAAGTAAAATTGTTCATAATCTTCTCCTTAAAAAGTATTTAGTATTACTAATTTAATAAAGTATATCATAAAAAATTAAAAATTTCTATACATTTATTATAATATAGTTATTAATTAATTAATTAATAACTAATGGTTCTTTATTTTCCTTAATAAGTTTTTTTGCGTCTATAGAAGCAGATTCAGCCTTATAATAGCAATCTTCAAGTTTTACTTGGTTTTCATAACTTGAAACACCTATTCTAATAGTAATATCAATTTTTTCCTTATTTTCACGTAATTCTATAGGTTTATTTAATAAAGTGAAAAGTTTTTTTGATAAATTTTTTATATCATTTATTTTGAGTGGTGTAGATGATACTAATGTAAACGTATCATTTCCTACACGATATAGGTACATATCATTTTCTATTGAAAAAGATAATAATGAGTATGCTATACTTTTTAAAACAAAGTTACCTGTTTGGTGGGAATAATTTAAATCTATTCTACGGAAATCATTTATATTTATTACAAAGAAGGTACCTTTTAATAGCTCATTTTCAATGTCTTTTGTAAAAGCTATATTATTTTTTATTGAGGTTAAAGAGTCTTCAAAAGCAATATTTTCCATAACTGAAAGGGTAGCATTAGCTTTTTTAAATTTTAATCTAATTTTTAAAGAATAGAAAGTTGAGAATATACCATAAGCCAATATAATGCAGCAAACAATGAGTAGCAATTTAATTTGTTCTTCAAAATTATATGTTTTCATAAGTAAATTTTCGTTATTAAGCATTGTTTTTGAAAAAAGTTCATCACTATTTATTGTTAGTAAGGTTTTTGACACTATGCTATATAGTTCGTTACTGTAAGAAACATTTTTTGCTATGCCTGATGTAAAAGCTAAATTTAATGGAGTAATTTTTTTAACCTCTAAATTATAAAGATTGTCACGATAAAACAGATTTTGGTATTCCTCATAAGTTGTAGCTATTAAATCGATTTCACAATTTTCGAGAGCTGCTATAGAATCGTAGATGCTATTAAAATATTTAAGTTCAATTCCATTATACAAATCTGAAAGTTCATTATCTATATTATAAATAGAATTAATACCAATTTTTTTGCCCCAAAAATAATTTAAGTTATTCGAACTTGTATCAATAGTTTCACCAACCAAAATTAAAGGACTTGTGTAACCAAGATTTAATAAATTTAAAATATCGTTTTCTTTATTTGCAGTAATTAAAGTTAATGTACCATCAGTTTTTGAAGGATTACTAGCAAAATCTTTTTTAAATTCATCTACAGTTTTATCATCTCTGTAGGTTAAAGTGTAATTTAAACCAGATAAATTTTCTATTTGATTCCATAGACTAAGTAAAGGACCATTCCATTGCATATTTTTTTTATCATAGGTATCAATAGGTGTGTAATTTTGCAAGTTTTCAAAAAGTAATGGTGATGTTTTGGAGTTGATTATTAGGTCTATCTCAGTATTTGTAAAGTAACTATTTTCTTTTAGTTCTAGTTGTAAAATACTATAATAGTATTTATTAATGATTGTAACTATTATTTCTGAATTGAAAATTTTGTTATAGAAATCAATAAAATTATTACTTAAATTTCTATTAAAATATATTTTTTCTCTATACTCGATTAATGAATATGGTATTTTTACATAGTTAGGTAAATTGTTTGTTAACCCATAAATTTCAGTGTTAATAAAATATGCATTTTTTTCTTGTATATTTAAATAGTCAAAAGACTCATCTACAAATACTGCATTAAATTTAGTTGTTTCTTGTATGTTGTAAAAATATTCAGATAAAATATCTTCAAATTCTTTAGGTATATAGACAGTACTATTTATTAAAAAATTGCTGTTATCTTCAAAATAATTTTTACCATAAAGATATAAATTGTTATTTACAGATATGTCATTTTTTGTAAAATTTTCTAAATTGTATTTTGTTGGATTACTAGTTAAAATAATGTCGTAATTCTCTAAATTACCATTAAGTTCTTCAATATCGATATTTATGTTAAATAATTCTTGAAAAATATTTATTATGAAAAAGTTTAAGCCATAAATATTATTATCTTTATTAAAATAATACAAATTATCATATTCTACACCAATTTTTAAAGGTGAATCTTTAGTAAATAAGTTTAAATCATTTTTGTAATAATTTAAATTTTCAGAAAAATCGTAGGATTTTATTTCATTTAGGTAATAAGTATTTATATTTGCATAAGTTATTTCATCTATAGATTTTTCATCACTTTTATTAATATTTAAATATACAAGTATAGTGAGAAATATTATTATAAAAAAGAATATAATATAGCTTGTACTATGTAATTTTTCCCTTCTTTGCATATAACACCTCCACATAAGTAATATTAAAGTATAGACATATTAAAATGATATTATAATTGAAAAGTATATATCACGTAAATTATAACATATTAGCATTTTTATTACAATTCAAAGTATTTAATTTTAATGCATTACCTTAAGAATTTACTACACTTGTGGTCTATAAATTTTAACTTGATTTAATATAAAAAATTTGTTACAATTAATATATATTGGTATTTTATTTTAGTACTATTGGAGGTATTTTATGAGTGAAATTAATATTAATGGAACTTCTGAGTTTGGACAAATAAACATCTCAAATGAAGTTATTGCTATAATAGTAGGTACTGCTATCGGTGAAGTGGAAGGTGTTCTTTCTCCTACTGACAATAATAAAGGAACTTTACAGTTTGTAAATAAAAAAGTTAATTTTGCAAAGGGTGTTAGAATAAGTGTGTTTGATAATATCGTTGAATGTGAAGTTGATGTTGTTTTAAAGCTCGGAACTAAAATAGTTGATGTTTCTAACAAAGTGCAACAAAAGATTATAACTACAATAGAAACTATGACAGGACTTAAGGTTGGCTCTGTTAATGTTAATGTTATAAACTTAAGCTAATCAAAAGGATAGGTATATATGAATATTAGTAGACGTAATGCAAGGCAACATATTTTTGGTGTAGTTTATCAAATAGATTTTTTTGAAGACTTTGAAGTACAAAAACATTTGAATACTTACCTTTTAACACTTGCTATTAATCAAACTGAAGGCGAAATTATTTCTGAAGAAACTGAAAATCTTGTTGATATAGAAGAATTTGACATTGAAACTGAAACTGATAATGAAATTGAAATTGAAACTAATATCAATACGAAAAATGATGTTAGACTTGAGAAATATGAAAGAAACCCTTTTGAATTTGATAATGAATTTGACTTTGAAGGTATAAAAAGAAAAGTTATTAACAATGAAGCTTATGAGTATATATACAATACAATTAGTGGTACTTACCAAAATTTAAGTACTATTGATGAATATATTTCAAAAAACTCTAAATGGTCTATTGATAGATTAAGTAAAGAAGTTAAAGCTGTTTTACGTATTGCTATATATGAGTTTTTATTTTGTAAAGATATATCTCACAAAGTTATTATAAACGAAGCCGTTGAGCTTGCTAAAAAATATTGTGATGAAGATACATTTAAATTTGTAAATGGTTTATTAGGCAAAGTTTCTAAAACTTTAGAAAGTTAAGTATATGGAGTATAATGGAAAATCTTTTTCTGTTTCAGAGCTGAATATTTACGTTAAAGGAATATTTCTTAATGACGTTATTTTAAATGACATATATATTGTTGGAGAAGTTGTTGGACTTAAAGAGCATTTTTCTGGGCATTTATATTTTCAAGTTAAAGATTCTTCGGCTACAATCAACTGTGTTATGTTTAAGAATTACGTGAATTATATGCCATATAAAGTTGAAAATGGTATGAAAGTTTTAATTCATGGAAGTGTAACAATATATGAAAAAACGGGTTCTTTTCAAATTAACGCCAAAGAAATGAAACCCTATGGTGTTGGAGATTTACAAATTAAAATAGATATGTTAAAAAAGAAACTTTCTAATGAAGGTTTCTTTGATTTGTCAATTAAGAAAAAAATGCCAACTTATCCAAAAAATATTGCTATTATAACTAGTGATACAGGTTCAGTACTTTATGATATATTAAACATAAGTAATAGACGTAACAAAAGTATAAAAGTTCACATTTATCATACAAAAGTACAAGGTGAAAATGCTCATTTTGAAATAGCACGTGCCATTGATGAAGTATCTAGACTTGAATATATAGATGTTATTATTTTAGCACGTGGTGGAGGTAGTTTTTTAGACTTAATCCCATTTAACGAAGAGGTAGTAGCTAGAAGTATATATAACTGTAAAACACCTATTGTTTCTGCTATAGGGCATGAAACAGACTACACTATATCTGATATGGTTGCCGACCTTAGGTGTGCTACACCTTCAGAAGCTGCTGAAATCCTTTTTATAGATGAAAAAGAATTAAAAGATGAGCTTAGCAGATATGAAAGTTATATACATACATTATTATTGCAAAAAATTAGAAAATATGAAAATCACTTAGAAAACATTAAAGCTAGCAAAGTGTTTTCTAATCCTATATATATAATAAATAGTAATAGAGAAAACTTAAAAGTTACAAAAGATGAAATTGACTTACTTTTGAAAAAATCCTTAAATGCAAATAAAAATAAAATTGCATATTTTACACGACTACTTGAAGCGAATAGTCCAGTTAAAAATATAGTTAAAGGTTATTCAATAACCAGAGATAAAGATCTTAATGTAGTTAAAAGTATCAATAACGTTAAGGAAGGCGATACTATTAATATAGCTGTAAGCGATGGGTATATTGAGGGTAAAGTTACAAAAGTTCAAAGTCAAAGTTAGGAGAAATTTTATGGCAACTAAAAAACAAATTGATGCTATGTCTTATGAAAAACGTATGGAAAAACTTAATGATATAGTTGAACAACTTGAAGATGAAGATTTAGCTATTGATACTGCTATAAAATTTTATAAAGAGGGTATTGATTACATTGAAAGTATGTCAAAATCTTTACAAGTATATGAACAAGAAATTATTTTTTTAAAAAAATCATCTGATGAGGTTTTATAATGGATAATAGAAGTGAGATTAATGCATTTATAGAGTTTGTGAATAAAGAACTTATCAATAATTTAATTAATAGTTCCGATATTGAAACAAAAACTTTAGAAAGTATGGTATATAGCCTTGAAGCTGGTGGTAAAAGATTACGACCTTTACTTCTTATGACTTCATTTTTGCATTTTAATAAAGATTTATTTAGTTTTGATGAAATTTTACCTTTTGTTCTTGCAATAGAATATATTCATACATATTCACTAATACATGATGATTTACCTGCTATGGATAATGATGATATGCGACGTGGAAAACCTACTAATCACATTGTTTATGGTGAAGCTTTAGCTATTTTGTCAGGTGATGGACTATTGAATTTTGCTTTTGAAACTGTTGCGAAAGGCTTTAAAGAAGACTTTACACTTGTTAAGTACCAAAAATATGTTAAGTCACTTGATTTACTTAGCAGTTGTTCCGGTACAAAAGGTATGATTAAAGGACAAGTTTTAGATGTTTTTTCAAATTCTAAAATTAAAAACCTTGAATTGTTAAAAGAAATTCATTTAAATAAAACCGGAAAATTGTTTAAAGCTCCTATTTGCATAGGTGGAATTTTGGCTGATGTATCTGATGAGCAATATTTGATTTTAGATGAACTGGCTGACCTTGTTGGTTTGGCTTTTCAAATACAAGATGATTTACTTGACTATATAAGCTCAGAAGATGAGCTTGGTAAACCTATTGGTTCAGATGAAAAAAATGATAAATTGACTTATGTTACTTTTTTAGGTATAAAAAAATCTAAAGAATTATTTATGAAAACCAAAAATGATGTAATAGATACACTTGAAAAATTACAAGCTAAAGATAGTTTGTTTGGATATATGATAATTAAAAGTATAAATAAAATTAAGTAGGGAGCAATATTTATGATAGAGGTATTAGGATTTAACACTGTATTATCTATAGCAATAATTTCATGGGCATTAGCTCAATTTTTAAAAATATTGATTTGTCTTATTCAATATAAAAAATTCGATATAGGCTTAATGTTATCAAGTGGTGGTATGCCTAGTTCTCACTCGTCTATTGTTACTTCTACTGCATGTGCTATTGGTTTTGAAAATGGTTTTTCTTCTACAATTTTTGCTCTTGCAGTGGTAATATCTCTTGTAGTAATGTATGATGCATCTGGAGTAAGACGACAAGCAGGCTTACATGCAGAACTTTTAAATAATATTGTTAAAAAAATTGAAGCACATGATTTAGATGTTACAGAGGATTTAAAAGTTTTACTTGGTCATACTCCTATACAAGTTTTTGCAGGTGCTTTGCTAGGTATTTTAGTTGCTGTGTATGTATATATATAAAATAAAAGGTGAAGTATGAAACTTTTGAAAAATATTAATAACCCAAATGATTTAAAAAAACTAAATATTTTTGAACTTGACATACTTGCAAAAGAAGTACGTGATTTTTTAGTTGAAAATGTAAGTAAAACAGGTGGACACTTGGCATCAAATCTTGGTGTAGTTGATTTAACGATTGCTATGCATTATGTGTTAAATTCCCCAAGTAATAAAATTATATTTGATGTTGGTCATCAAAGTTATACTCATAAAATTTTAACTGATAGAAAAGATTTATTTTCAAAACTTAGACAATATAATGGTTTAAGTGGTTTTCCTAAAAGCTCTGAAAGTATTCACGATGCATTTAATACTGGTCATTCTACTACGTCTATTTCTGCTGGTGTAGGTATTGCAGAAGCAAATAGACTTAAAGGTATAAAAGATAAAGTTTACATTGTAATTGGTGATGGTGCATTAACAGGTGGTATGGCTTATGAAGCTTTAAATAACGCAGGTAGACTCAAAAGTAATATTGTTATTATGTTAAATGACAATGAGATGAGCATTTCAAAAAATGTTGGTGCATTATCAAAAAACTTATCAAAAGTTAGAATAAACAAAGATTACATTGAAGCTAAAGATAAAACTGAAAAATTTTTACAAGGTATACCTTTTGGCTCAAGAGTTGCTATTGATAGTATTTCAAGTATGAAAAAATCTTTAAGAAAAATGGTTGGTGACAATTTTGGTAGTTTTTTTGAGGATTTAGGTATAAGATACTATGGTCTTATAGATGGACATAACATTAACTCTATAATAAATGCAATAGAAACAGCTGAAAGTATAGAAGGACCTATAGTTTTACATATTAAAACTAAAAAAGGAAAAGGATATATTTTAGCTGAAAACTTCCCTGAAAAATTTCATGGAGTAGGTAAGTTTGATATATCTACTGGTAAACAAGATAAAAAAATTGGAATAGGTGATGACTATTCCAAAGCTTTTGGTAAAAAAGTGCTTGAACTTGCACAAAAAAATGATAAGATTATTTGTATAACTGCTGCAATGGCAGGGGGTACAGGTATGAATACTTTTGCTGAAAAATTGCCTAAAAGATTTTTTGATGTAGGTATTGCAGAGCAACACGCTATTACTTTTGCTTGTGGTCTTGCAAAAGAAGGGTTTGTGCCGATTGTTCCAATTTATTCTAGTTTTTATCAAAGAGCCTATGATCAAATAATTCACGATGTAGCTTTACAAAATTTACATGTTGTATTTGGTATAGATAGAGCAGGTCTTGTAGGTGAAGATGGAGAAACACATCAAGGTGTTTTTGATATTTCATATTTTTTAAGTGTTCCAAATATTAAAATAATTTCGCCTTACTGTGAAGAAGAATTAAATCTTGCTATTGAGTATTCTATTGAAAAGCAAAACTCACCGATAGCTATAAGATATCCTAAAGGGTTAATTCCAAAAGAAACTATCTATGTTGCCACAAAGGAAATATGCCCCTATGAAGTATTTAAAGGTGAAAAAACTTGTATCGTTGCTGTAGGTAACTTTATGAAAATTGCCCTTGAAGTAAACAAAAAAAACAGTGAAATAGGTGTTATTAACCCATATATTTTAACGGCATTTGACGATATCATAGACTTAGTAAAAAAATATACAAACATTGTTGTTTTAGAAGATGGAAATAAAAGAAATGGGTTTGCTGCTACATTATTATTAAAACTAGTTGAAAAAAATGTGAAATTTAATAATTTTAGAAGTTTTGGTTATGATACTTTTATAGAACAAGGGAGTATTGATGAGTTGCAAAAATATGCTGGTATTACTGCATATGATGTTTACAAAGAGATAGAGAATTTTGGTTAAAATATGGAAAAATATAGAATTGATGTATTGCTTAGTAAAAAATTAAATATTAGTCGTGAAAAAGCAAGCAAAATTATAAAAGATGAAAAAGTTTTTTTTAATAACAGTATATGCAAGTGTAATTTAAAACTTACATTAGATGAATTTGAAAGTATAGAAGTATTGGAAAGTGATTTTTTAAAATATGTTAGTCGTGCAGGGCTTAAACTTGAAAAAGCATTAGAAATTTTTGATATTAATGTAAAAAATAAAATTGCTCTTGATGTTGGTTCTTCTACAGGAGGATTTACACATTGCTTATTACTAAATGATATAGAAAAAGTTTATGCTGTTGATACGGGTACACTTCAAATGGACATAACAATTAAAGAAAACAATAAAGTTAATCTATTTGAAAATACAAATATTTTGGATTTTAACTGTGAACTAGTCGATATTATTACTATTGATGTTTCTTTTGTTTCAACTACAAAAATTATGGAAAAGGTTTTAACTTTATTAAAACCTGATGGTGGTGTTATTTTACTTTTAAAACCACAATTTGAAGTTGGTAAAAAATATTTAAATAAAAAAGGTGTAGTTAAAGATAGTAAAACAACATTAAAAACAAAAGAAAATTTGTTTTTGTTTTATGAAGCTATAGGTTTTAAAATTGTCAACGAAATTACATCTCCTATTTTAGGAAAAGATGGAAACACAGAATTTTTAATACATTTAAAAAGAAGGTAACTTATGGATATTGGTATTTTAGTATACAATGATAAAGATAAATCTTATGATTTTACTAAAGAAGTTTGTGAATATTTAAAATCTAAGGAAGTAAACGTATATACAGAAGATAGTATCGGATATATAGGTTATAAATCACTTAGTATAGACGAAATGTTTTATAGATGTGAGTTTGTTATAATTATCGGCGGTGACGGTACTATTTTAAATAAAATCAAAGAAACAAATACTTATAATGCAAAAATATATGGAATTAATCTTGGTCATTTAGGCTACTTAACCGATGTTGATAGAGATAAATATAAAAAAGGCATCGACAAACTATTAAAAGGAAAATATTTTTGTGAAAATAGAATGATGTTGGAATGTATAATAGGGGATTTTAAATATACTGCACTTAATGATATATGCATAAATCGAGGTGTCTTTTCAAGTATGATTGAACTTGATATTGATATAAATAATTCTCATGTTGACACAATTCGTTGTGACGGTGTTATTGTAACTACGCCAACTGGCTCAACTGCATATAATTTGTCTGTAGGTGGCCCTATTATAAAATCAGATACGGAAATAATAGGTGTAACACCAATAGCACCTCATTCAATTTTTGCTAGACCTTTTATTGTATCCGGTGATGATACAATATCGGTAGTTGTAAAACCTTTAAGAAACGAAGCTTATTTAGTTGTTGACGGTAAAAAATGCACTTTACTTGAAAAAGATGAAAAAATTACTATTAGAAAATATAGTGAAAAAGTTACTATTGTTAAGACAGTAGAAAAAAATTTTTATAAAGTTTTACGAGATAAAATTCAAAAATAAGAGGTATTATATATGATATTATATTTAAAAGTCGAAAACTTTATGTTAATAGAAAATGCAGAAATTGATTTTTCTGAAAAATTAAATATAATTACATGTGAAACAGGTTCAGGTAAATCTATGCTTATATCCTCAATAGACTTTGTTTTTGGAGGCAAATATCAAAAAAATGTCATTGGTGCTAATAAGGATTTTGCAAGTGTTACTGCCATACTTTTTTGTGATGAAAAAAATGAAAAACTACTTAATACCTTAAATGTACTTGATATTTTTGTTGACGATGAGTATAAACTTATACTACATCGCTCTATAAATGAATCAGGTAAAACTATATCTAAAATCAACAATAAGATTGTTACTTTAAGTACTTTAAAAGAAGTTAAAGAACTTTTTTTAGACGTACATTCTCAACATCAACATCAACTACTTTTAAATAAAAGCAAACATATTGATTTACTTGATATGTTTTGTGGTGATGAACTTAAAATTAAAAAAGATGAACTAGAATTGTCCTTAAAAAAATATAAGGATATTGTAAAAGAAATCAATAAAAATTTAGGTAATCCTTTAGAAAGAGAACGTAGACTTGATGTTATAAATTTTCATATGGAAGAAATCGAAAAACTTGAACTTTATTTGGGTATAGATGATGAATTAATTAAAAGGCGTGATTTTCTACAAGATATCGAAAAAATAACAAAAGCTACAAAAAAAGCATATGAACTTTTAGTCATAGGTCATAATGGTGATGGTTTAATTAATTTATCAAATGAGCTTGAAAGCGAACTAATTAAGATATCTTCACATGATGAAGAAAATAAGGAAATACAGTTAATGACCGAAAGTTTTTATACTGCATTTGAGAACTTTAAGGATTTAAAAAAATCTTTACAAGTATACATTAATTCTTTAAATAGTGAAGAAGGTGAGCTTAAAGATATAATAGATAAACTACATAGTATTAACCTAGTTTCAAAAAAGCACGGTGGAAGTGTTGAAAACACACTAAATTATTATAATGAAATAGTAAAAGAAAAGGAATTTATTGAAAATTCAGAAGAAAAAATACTGCTACTTGAGAAGGAAAAGTCAAAATACAAACAAGAAGTTAATAAAAAATGTACTGAAATTTCTAAATTAAGAAGTGATGGCAAAAATAAAATAATTATTGAAATCGAAGAAATTTTAAAATCTTTAGGTATGGTTGATGTAGTTTTTGATGTTGAAATAGAAAGACTTAAGGAAATATCAAATAAAGGCTTTGATAATGTTACTTTTTTAATTACTACAAATAAAGGTAGTAAACTTGAACCTCTTGATAAAGTTGCAAGTGGGGGTGAGATGAGCAGAATAATGCTTGCACTTAAAAGTGTTTTAGCTAAAAACTATGAGATAGACTCTTTTATCTTTGACGAAATTGATACTGGTGTTAGTGGTAGAACGGCACAGATGGTAGCTGAAAAACTTAAAGTTTTAAGTAAAAGTCATCAGATCTTATGTATTACACATTTACCACAAATTGCATCTATGGGTGATACACATTTATGTATTTCTAAAAATTCAGATAATAGTGTTACTAGAACAAATATAAAAGCTTTAAATTTTGATGAATGTGTACTTGAATTAGCCCGTTTACTTGGTGGTCTTAAAATTACTGAACAAACAAAAAAAGCAAGTTTAGAAATTAAAAACTTTGCTATTGAATTTGATAAAAATATTAAAAATTAGCAAAAAACTGTTTAATTACTTTTTTAAAGTGAATACTTTTAGTATATTTTTTAGGAGAGTGGTTATATGGAAAATAAAAAAAAATTTGGAAAGCCTAATAGTTTTAGTGAGCGTGCTGAAAGTATTATTATTCAGTTTGAAAAAAACGTTTATAAAGACGATGTAATTGCAAATAAAAATGAAATATATAAAAAGAAAAATGACATATTTATAAATAGACTTTTATATTCATCTTTGTCATTAGCTGTTCTGCTTTTTGTTTTTATGATTTATGATACTTTTTTTTACATTTAGTGATGTATTGACTTTTATGTTGTTGTTATTTTAATTTTGGTGAATAATGGATATTGAAAAAATTTTTATTAAAAATATAAAGAAATATAATATGATTTCTAATAATGATAAGATTGTAATAGGGCTATCTGGAGGTGCTGACTCAGTAGCTCTTTTAACTTTAGTATTAAAATACATTGAAGTTGAAAACATAAGTGTTAAAATAATTTGTGTTCATATAAACCATAATATACGAGAAGATTCATATTTAGATCAGAAGTTATGTAATGATTATTGTGAATCAAAAGGCGTTGAATTATTCATAAAAAATATTGATCTATATAAACTTAAAGAAGAGTATAAATTATCCATTGAAGAAACAGGGAGAATTTTAAGATATGAAATCTTTAATAATATTTTTAAAGATGAATATAAGATTTTTTTAGGGCATAATAAAGATGATAATGCTGAAACTTTTTTACTTAATCTTTTACGAGGTGCAGGAACAAAGGGGCTTTGTGCTATGACTTATACAAGTGGAAATTTATATAGACCACTACTTAATATAACAAAAGAAGATATTTATATATACTTAAAGACTAATAATATTTGTTATAGAGAAGATTACACAAATGGTGAGAATATTTATAATAGAAATATTATAAGAAATCAAGTTTTCCCTTTACTAAAAACTTTAAATAAAAAAGCTTTATCGAATATAGAAAGAACTCAAAATATTTTAAAAGAAGAAGATTTGTTTTTAGATGAATTAGCAAATAAAGAGCTTGAAAATTTGATTGAAAATGACAATAGCCTTTCTCTTATGAAATTTAATAAAATAAATATAGTTATAAAAAAAAGGATTTTACGTTTATATATTGATAAAATATGTACTTTAAAAGATATTTCTTTTTTACATATAGAAAGTATAATTGAACTTTCTGAAAATAAAAAAGGTATGCGTTATCTTTCACTACCAAATGATTTTATAGTAAAAGTATACAATGATAAACTTATAATATGCAAAAAAGAAGAAAATATTATTGAAGAAAATTTATTGGAAGATGTTGTATTTAATAAAATCATAAAATTAACAGAATATAGCCAATTTTTATTTATAACTTTTGAAAAACTTGTAGATTTTCAACAAAGTTATGAAAATGAATTATGTAAATTCAAATTAAAGGTTGTAAAATATAAAGAATTTAGTTATAATAATAGTTATGATATTGTTTTAAGAAATCGTTTACCTAAGGATAACTTTTATTTAAACACAATAAAAGGACATAAAAAACTTAAAAACTATTTTATAGACGAAAAAGTACCTAAAGATATGAGGGATAAAATACCACTTTTAGCTATAAAAAATAGTGACGATGTTCTCTGGGTTTTAGACGAAAAAGGTATAGCAAACGATAAGTTTAAACCTAATAAAAACGATAAAAGAGTATATATTTATATTTTGGAGGAAAAATAATTGGCTGAGTATATTGATGTTCTTATTGATAGAGTTGAGTTACAAAAAAGAATAAAAGAGGTTGCTGAAGAAATAAATAAAGATTTTAGTGGTCAAGAAATTATACTTGTAGGTGCTTTAAAAGGTGCAGTTATGTTTATGGTTGATTTGGCTAAGTCTATTACTGTAGATTGTAAATTTGATTTTATTGATGTATCAAGCTACCATGGAAGCACTACTTCTAGTGGTGTAGTAAAAATAAATAAAGATGTTGAAAATGACTTAACAAATTGTAATGTAATTCTAATCGAAGATATAGTGGATACAGGTCATAGTATGACTGCTATTATAAAAACTTTAAAAACTAAAAATCCTAAAGTTTTAAAAACTTGCGTATTATTAGACAAACCAGAACGACGTGAAGTAGAAGATATTAATGTTGATTATCTTGGTTTTACTATTCCTAACGAGTTTGTTGTTGGATATGGTCTTGACTACGACCAAAAGTTAAGAAATCTTGACTATGTTGGCGTTATGCGTTTTGAATAAGCTTTATAATAATAAAATTCGTGAGGTATAAAATGAGTAAATATTTAAAATCATTTTTAATTTATTTTTTAATTTTTGCTGGAGTAATAATAGCATTATATTTTACTAATCTTGGTGAAAGTGCTTCTAGTGGCGATGAATACATTTATTCAAGTTTTTTAAGTGATGTTGCTAACACACCAGAAAATATTAAAAAAATAGTTTTAACAAATAACCCTGATATTGAAAATACTGGGCAAGCTGAAGTAACACATACTGTTAACAATGTTGAGTATGTAGATTCTTTTGTAGTACCTGATATAACTACATTTAGTTCTATTGCAGAATACTTAACAATGAATAATGGTATTCCTTATGAAACTCATAATGGTGTAGCGAAAATAGATTTTTCAACAATTCTTTTACCTGTAATTTTGTTTATTGCAATAATTTTACTTGTAATATTTATGTTCCAACGTGCTTCTGGTGGTGGAGAAGGTCAAAATTCAATGAATTTTGGAAAATCAAGAGCGAAGATGGTTATAGATGATTCTGGTAACACTACTTTTGATAGTGTTGCAGGTCTTGATGAGGAGAAAAAAGAACTTGAAGAAGTTGTTGACTTCTTAAGTAACCCTGAAAGCTTTTTAAAAATTGGTGCAAGACTTCCAAAAGGATTTTTACTTGTTGGACCTCCGGGTACTGGTAAAACTTTACTTGCTAAAGCTGTTGCAGGTGAGGCAGGCGTTCCTTTTTTTAGTATTTCTGGTTCTGACTTTGTTGAAATGTTCGTTGGTGTTGGTGCTTCACGTGTTCGTGATTTATTCCAACAAGCGAAAAAAAATAAACCTGCACTTATTTTTATTGATGAAATAGATGCAGTTGGTCGTAAACGTGGAGCTGGTCTTGGTGGTAGCCATGACGAGAGAGAACAAACATTAAACCAATTACTTGTTGAAATGGACGGTTTTGCAACTGATGAAGGTATTATTGTTCTTGCTGCTACAAACCGTGTAGATATTTTAGATCCAGCCATTTTACGTCCGGGACGTTTTGACAGAAAAGTTACAATAAATCCACCGGATATAAAAGGTAGATTAGAAATGTTATACTTACATTCTAATAATAAAAAACTTTCAGATGATGTTGATTTTAAACTTATCGCTCAGCAAACGGTTGGCTTTACTGGTGCCGATATCGAAAACCTATTAAACGAAGCTGCTATTTTAGCTGTACGCAAAGATTTGGAAAGTTTTGATATGGAATGTGTAAGAGAAGCTTATATTAAAGTTGGCGTTGGTATGGAAAAGAAAAACAGACTAATACCAGATAAAGAAAAAAGAATGACAGCTTACCACGAAGTTGGTCATGCAATTTTACATGAAATGTTAACTGAACTTGACGAGGTGCAAATCGTATCAATTATACCTACAGGCTCTGCTGGTGGTTATACTATGTATGCTCCATCTACAGATATGTCTTATGCATCAAAAAAATCTATGGAACAAGATATAGTTTCTTTACTTGGCGGTCGTGTGGCTGAAGAACTTTTTTGTGGCGACATAACAACAGGTGCAAGTTCTGACATATCTCGTGCAACAAAAATAGCTCGTGCAATGGTTACAAGATATGGTATGTCAAGTCTTGGTCCTATTCAGTTTAGTGAAGATGAACATGATGTTTTTTTAGGACGTGATATTTCTTCAAGTCGCTCTATAAGTCAAGAGATGTCAGCTAAAATTGATATTGAAGTAAGTAAAATAATTGCTGATGCTTATGAAGTAGCTAAAGGTGTTATGTTAAAACATACCAATATTATTGAAAAAGCTGTAGAACTTTTACTTGAAAAAGATAAAATTATTGGTGTTGAATTTAGAGCTTTATTTCCTGTTGGAGTAATACCAAAAAAGGAAAATGTTATTGACTATACTGCTCAACTTGATGAATATGCACCTATTGCAAAGAAAAAAGCAACAGATGCTATGGAACGCCAAACTAAAATAAAAAATGAACGAGCTAAACGTCAAAAAGAAAAAGAAAAGGAAGAAATGGAAAGAAAAAAAGCTTTTCTGGAAGAATTAAGACGTGAAGCAGATGTTAAGTCTACAAATCAAAAAGACTTTAGTAAACTTGATAAGAGTGATTATTCTGAAAATGCTGAAAATGCTGAAAAAGTTAGCAACTCTAAGAAAGAAGAAAAAGATGAAGAAGATACAAAATAAAAATAGATTTTAAAGATTATTTTTAAAACTTACTTACAATCTAAAAGAAAAATTTACCTTTCTTTTAGATTGTAAGTAGTTTTTTAAATAGTCTTTTTGTTTTGCATTATTGTATAGTAAGGTTTTAGGAGAATTATGAAAAAATACATAGAAAATAAAAAAACTGTTTTTTTTGAAATATTAAAATATTTGCTTTTTATAATAACCAGTTTTTTTCTTGTTTTTTTAATAGAATTTTTTTATTATAGCTCAAATTTTCAAACTACTTTTGATTGGTTATTTGGGCATATTGAACTGTTTTTAATTTCAGCATTAGCAGTAGTTTCTTTAATGATTTTTTTGTATGGTATTTCTTGTAATTTTTTATTTTCATTATTTGTACCAACTGCAGTATTTGGTATTTTTGGTTATGCGAACAATTTAAAAATGTTTTATAGAGATGAACCAATTTTACCTGAAGAAATTTCTTATATTTTTAATTTAAATGAATTATTGACTTTTCTTTCAAATAAGCAATTATTTTTAATTGTTGTAGCTTTAATTGTTTTTGTTATAGGTTCAATTTTATTATTTAAATTTACTAAAAAGAAAAAATTAACTATTTATAATAG
The DNA here is from genome assembly GCA_047974615.1 of Lachnospirales bacterium. GTDB lineage: Bacteria > Bacillota > Clostridia > Lachnospirales > CAMZNU01 > JBKEBX01. Next base: position 2,247 of record JBKECM010000041.1, on the reverse strand, counting down.
GATATTATGTATCGTTTTATCCTTCTATATTTTATTTAGTTTTGTAAATTACCATAGTACATTTAAATATTTAAATCTAGCATATTTTATTTTCTTTTCACTATTTGTTTGTTTGTATATAAGTCACTTAAATATTATTAGTAAAAAAGATGATTATGTTAATAATTTTTTTGAAGTTTTCAAATTATTATTTTTAGTATTTATGGCACTTGTTTTTATTTTTTTAGGAAGAACTAATCCTTTAAAAAATGCAATAACTATAAATTCTGTATATCCAGCTGGTAATTTTAATTATACTAACTATAATGAAGACAGTGTTTTAACAGGCTTTATAACATATAATTTTAAAGAAATAGTTGTTGAACCAGAAATTTACGATTTAGATGTAATATATGAAAAATATTCAAATATGGCTAAAGAAATTAATGAAACTCGTGATAGTTTTAGTGAATTAAACCCAAACGTTATTATTGTTATGAGTGAGTCTTTTTCTGATATGAGCCTTATTGAAAATATTGCTTTTGAAAAGAATCCAATAGAAAAATATAATATACTAGCTGAAAAGAATACAAATGGTTCAACTTATGCAAAAGGTATTGGTGGAAGTACTAATACAAGTGAATATGAAGTCCTTACAGGTTTCGATACACAATTTTATAACTATAAAAATGTTTATCTTAATGCTGGCAAAAGAGAGAGATTTCCTTCTATGGTATCAACTTTTGAAAATTTAGGATATAATACATCGGCTATACATTTCAATGACCCATCATTTTACAGTAGAGATAAGGGATATGCTGCAATGGGCTTTGATATGTTTTATAACGATGAAAACTATAAAAATTTTGAATTTTTTGGTAAATCACCTTATGCTAAAGATAAATCAAATTTTGACTTAATATATGATTTAATAATTAAAACAAATGAACCTATTTTTATACATGATGTAACTATACAAAATCATGGCCCATATTTTAAAGATTTTTATGAAGAAATGACTAATAATATTACTGGTCTTAAAGCTTATTATAATGAAGAAGCAAGTATATATGCAACTGGTATTGAAATTTCGGCTAATGAACTTGAAAGTTTTACGAAAAAAGTTGATGAACTTGATGAACCTACAATAGTTTTATATTTTGGTGATCACTTACCATACTTTTATAGTGCTGATAATTTTCAAAACAGCCCCTTAATAACAAAAAATCAAGTCCCTTATATGATTTATTCAAATTTTGGTAAATATACAAGTGATGAAGAACTAATAGGTATGAGCTTTTTGTATTCTAATATTTTTTCTTTAGGTAACTTTAAAACTAGTCCATTTAATGCTTTTATGGAAAATTTAAATAAAGAAATTAAGGCTTTTGGTAACGGTGGATATTTTACTTCTTTAGAAGATTTCACAAAGGGTACGGAAATATATTCAGAAGAAATTCTTGCGTATTATGAAGAATATAAAGCAATTATGTATGATAGTGTTGAAGGTGACCAAGTGTTACTTGAAAAAGGTTTTTTTGATATTTTAGAATAATATGTATATTTCATTAGCTTATGGAAATAATTTAATTAATAAAGTTAATGGAGGTACTATGGATAGCTTCGGTATTGTTAGAAGAATTGATAATTTAGGTAGAATTGTTATACCTATGGAGATTAGACGTAATTTAAAGCTAAAGGAAGGTGACCCTTTAGAGTTAAATGTACTTGATGCTAATATTATTGTTAAAAAGTTTTCAGCTGTAAATAATATAGGCGATGATTTAGTTTGTTTATGTGATGAAATTTCTTCTGTTTTGAAAATTTCAGTTTTAATTACTGATTTAGATAAAATTTTAACCTGTTCTGGTGAAAACTTTGACTTATATTTAAGTAAAAACATTGAAAAAGATTTAAAAAAAATTATATCAAAAAGAAAAATTGTGCATAGTTCAAGTAAGGATAGTCATATACCAATTTTTTTACAAGATAATTTTCATTATAAAGAACAAATAATTATACCTATTGTTTCAAATGGTGAAGCACAGGGGTCTTTGATTGGTATTTCAGATAAAAATATTGATAAGTTAAAAGAAGAAGTTCTTGAAATATTTAGTAAAATATTATCAAAAAAAATTGAATAATCTTTAGGTGACCTCTAAAAACTCGCTTGATTTAATTTTCTTTTAAATTTTAAATAGTTCAAGAAAGCTTCGACAACGCATAACAGCGTGTTTCTGCTAGGAGAAGCTGACGCAGAAATTTTGA
>JBKECM010000040.1:0-2367 GCA_047974615.1 Lachnospirales bacterium | reverse complement strand
CTATTATAATTTTTTTCTTTTTGACTTTATCAGCACCTTCTTTCCTCGTTGATTTTATGCTATCTCACTATTTTTGTGCCATTGTCATTAGTAATATTTTTTTCTTTTTTGACTTTTTCAGTACCCTCGCCATTTCTTGAATTTTTCAACGTTGCCACATACCTTTGATACTATTTTAAAAGACTTACTATTGTTTAAATTAATAATTTATGATATTATATAAAATGGATACAAAATCTATACTATAAAATGATTTTGGAGTGTTAATTTATGAGTGATTTTTTTAAAGAACAAATCGTTAAAAAAAATAGTAGTATTAAAAATAATATGATTTCATATGCTTTAAGTGGCGTAGGTGGTGCTTTGGCTTTAGTTTTTTTGTTTTTTATACCTAATTTTGGTTTTATTTTGGCTGCAGGTGTAGTTGCACTTGTTTATTATTATGTTATTTCTCAAAATAAAGAATTTGAATATATTGTAACTAACTATGATTTTGATATTGATGTTATTATAAATAAGAGTAAAAGAAAAAAAGCTTTGGCTATTGATATTAGAAAAATTAAAAGTATGGCTTTTTCTAATAATACTAAAGTTCAAAATGATTTTATTAATAAGAAGACATTAGATTTTACAAGTGGCGAAATAAAAGAAAATACTATGTACATTTTATATGAAATAAATGGCGTTGATACAAAAATAATAATAGAGCCTAATGATAATATACTAGATGGGTTTAAAAAATTTTTAAATTTAAGAGTTTTAGATTTAACTAAGTAAGGAGTGATTTTATGTTAAAAATCGTAAACGAAGGTTTGACTTTTGATGATGTTCTAGTTATACCTTGTGGCAATACTACAGATGTTGAAAAAATTTCTATGAAAACTAAATTTTCAAAAAATATTGAATTGAATATTCCTTTAGTTTCTGCTGGTATGAGTACTGTTACTGAAAGTCGTATGGCTATATCTATCGCACGTCAAGGTGGTATCGGCATCATACATAAAGATATGTCTATTGAGGCACAAGTAAATGAAGTTGATAAGGTTAAACGTTCAGAACATGGTGTTATTACAGATCCTTTTTACCTATCACCAAATAACTATGTTTATGAAGTAGAAGAACTTATGAAAAAATACCATATATCTGGGGTGCCTATTACGGAGCATGGGTTTTTAGTTGGTATAGTTACAAATAGAGATTTAAGATTTGAAAGAGATTACAAGAAAAAAGTATATGAAGTAATGACTAGAGATAATTTAATAACTGCTAAAGTTGGAACTACTATGGAGGAGGCAAGAGCTATTTTAACTGAACATAAAGTTGAAAAGCTTCCTATTATAGATGATGATGGTTACTTAAAAGGGCTTATTACAACTAAGGATATACAAAAATCTATAAAATATCCCAATTCTGCAAAAGATAGTACAGGGCGTCTTGTTGTTGCTGCTGCAGTTACTTTAGGTGATGACTTTGAAAAACGTGTTGACGCTTTATGTAAAGCTAAGGTAAATGCTTTAGTTTTAGAAGGTATTAATGGTCGTGGCTACAAAGAGATGATCGAAAAAATTAAATGGATAAAAGAAAAATACCCTGAAATTGACGTTGTTGCAGGAAATGTAATTACTAAAAATAGTGCTATTGAACTTATTGAAGCTGGTGCTGATGGTATTAAAGTTGGTTTTGGTGCCGGCTCAACTTCTGCTCATAGAATAATAACAGGTGTGGGTATGCCTCAAGTTACAGCCATAGATATCGTAGCTGAAGCATGTAAAGAATATAACGTACCATTGCTAAATGATGGTGGAACGAACTACACAGGTGACATAGTTAAAGCTTTGACTGTGGGAGCAGATACAGTTATACTCGGGGCTATGCTTGCTGGTACCGAGGAAGCACCTTCAAAACTTGAGCTTTTTGAGGGAAATAAATATAAAGTGTATAAGGGTATAAGTTTAACTGACCCTGTGAAGGTTTCCGATGTTGATAAGGTAGAAATAACTGCAGGTGTTGATGCCAGAGTTACTTATAGAGGGAATACAAAGGATACTATTATAAATACTTTAGCTGCTCTTAAGCTCGGTTTAAGCTATGCTGGTGTTTTATCTATAGAAGAACTACAGGAAAAAGGTACTCTCACAAAAATTACTACAGCTAGTTTAAAAGAAAGTCACCCTCACTTTGTTCAAGTAACTAGAGATAGCCCAAATTATAGTTATGGTTATAAAAACAATAATATACTTTAATTGTAGGTGACCTCTAAAAACTCGCTTGATTTAATTTTCTTTTAAATTTTAAATAGTTCAAGAAAGCTTCGACAACGCATAACAGCGTGTTTCTGCTAGGAGAAGCTGACGCAGAAATTTTGAA
>JBKECM010000038.1:0-5347 GCA_047974615.1 Lachnospirales bacterium | reverse complement strand
CTCACTTAACGCAAAATCGTTGTTTTGCTTGTTCGTAAGGTCGCACTGCCTGGCAGATGCTTAAAAAATTTTCATTTTCTAATTGAAAATTCTCCTATTACACAAAAATTAGCGTTCGTATGGAATAAAATTTACGCTCATTCTTCGCTGATTTTATTCCAACTTACTATTTTTGTTTACGCTAACGCTATTATAATTTTTTTCTTTTTGACTTTATCAGCACCTTCGTTCCTCGCTGATTTTATGCTATCTCACTATTTTCGTGCCATTATCATTAGTAATATTTTTTTCTTTTTTGACTTTTTCAGACCCTCTAAAACACCTCCTTATAAAAATTATAAACTATTACCTAATGTTAATGTCAATAGTTTTCAAAAAAAATTATTACTAGCAAAATTTAATCATAAAAAATTATTACTTATATGTTTAAATCTAACAAAAAACAAATAATTTTAATACAATAAAACAAATAATTTTGTAATATATGCCAGTATTTTTTTTTATCAACATTGCCTATTGTTTTCTTTGCATTTTTAATTTACAATATATAAGTATTTGGACTATAAATACATAAGGGGAATAATAAAGAGAATATTATTTTATTTATAAAAAAAGCCATAATGGGGATTATGGCTCTTTTTGTGTACAAAATAATATTTTACACCTATAAATTTTAAGAAACTTTATTTGCTTATAACAGAATTATATAATTTTCAAATGTAAAGTTAACCATATGTCCCACCTCTAAGCCATTATCTAACAACTCAATTATAAAATTCAATTCTTTACTTTTAACAATATACTTTGTATATCCACCTAAGTATTGTTTGCTTATTATTTCCCCTAAATGACCTTTATTATCTATTTTAATTTCTCTATAGTTTAAAACTACATACGCCCTACCCTCTAATGTTAAATCACACTTTAAATCATCAAAACACCATTTAAAAATGCCTTTACTTGCTATACCTTCAAATATGTTATAATATCCTAAAAATCTTGCTACATTGCAATTTATAGGTTTTTCATATATATAAATTGGTATATCATACTGCTCAATAACTTTTTCAGCTATTATTGCAACTTTATTTGACATACTAAAAGCTTCTTCTTTGTCATGAGTAACCATTAATGTTGTTGTGTTAAATTTTTTTGTTATGAACATAACAAAATCTTTCATACTTTTTTTTATATTGTTATCTAAACCTGAGAAAGGTTCATCAAGTAAAAGTACTTTTGGTTGCAATATTAAAGCACGTGCAATAGCAACTCTTTGCTTTTGCCCACCTGACAATTCATGAGGATAAGAATTTATCTTATCTAACAAATCAATTATTTTTAATATTTCCAATACTTTACTTGAAATATCTTCTTTGTTATATTTACGTATTTTCATACCATAGCCTATATTATCAAAAACCGTCATATGTGGAAAAAGTGCATAGTCTTGAAATACTATTATGGCATTTCTATCTTTAGAAGGAATATTTCTGACATCATTACCATCAAAAAATATTTCACCACTATCACATACTATTATACCTGCTATTATATTAAGTAAAGTTGATTTTCCACACCCTGAAGGGCCTAAAATAGACACAAAATCACCTTCTTCAACAACCAAGCTAATGTCTTCTAAAACTACTTTATTTTGAAATGACTTATTTATATTTTTAAGAATAACTTTACTCATATTACTTCACCTCACTTTTATTTATTAGCTTTTTTTCCATCATATTTATTATAAAATAACATAATATCGTAATACAAACCAAAATAAAACTATATATTGATGCTATTTGATATTTACCGTATTGAATATAAGGTACAAGTACAGTAGATAAGGTTATAACTTTACCCCCACCGATTATTAAAGTAGTTAAATACTGACTTATGGATATTGTAAAACTAAAGAAAAAAGCTAAAATTATGGAAGGTGATATTAAAGGTAAATATATATCAAAAATTATTTGCAGCTTTGACGCACCTAAATTTTCTCCTTGCTTTTCGTATTTTTTCCCCACTTCTAAAGTCATATCTTGTATTATTTTTATAGCATATGGCAAGGCAAAAACTGAATGTGTTATTGCAACTCCAAAAATATTACTTGCTAAAGACATATTTATTAAATTAATATGTGATATTGAAACAATAGTAAATGAAGGTACAATTAAAGGTAAAATAACTAAAAAGTTTATTAAGAATTTACCTTTAAAATTATAAAATGCTAATACTCTACTACAAGGTATACTAATAATGATAGTAATAAAACTTGTTAAAAATCCTAAAATCATTGTCGAAAATATTATTTTTACAATAGGTTCATTGTTATTAAATATAACATATTTTATGTAGTCAAAAGTATAACACTCTGGTAAAATATCAGGATAAATCCATAGATCAATAAAAGAAGTTAATAACAAAATAATTAGTGGTAAAAAACATATAAAAATAAACAAATACAAAAATATATCAATAACAATTTTAAAACCATATTTTTTCATACTATTTACCCTTACTTTCAGAAGTTGAGTTACTCATATATTTTAAATATCTTATAAGTAACAATGAAGCAACAATTAAAATAAGAGTATTAATAACCATAGAATAGACTCTATAATCCATATTTGAGCTGATATATTTTTTATAAGCTAAAATAGGTAGAGTTTCGATTTTTGGGTTTAATAATAAAAAAGGAACTTCAAAAGAGCTAAAATTAAAAGCAAAACAAAGTAACCCAGCAGTTATTATATTTTTTTTAATTATAGGTAAAACAATATTAAATGTAGTTTTAATTTTTGTAGCCCCTAAGTTAAAAGAAACATACAAAAGTTTTTTATCAACTTTAAGTAATCCCGTATTTATAATTAAATATACAAATGGAACTTGTTTTAAAATATACACTAAAAAAATTCCTATACCATATTCATCATAAATCAGTAAAGGAAATTCTTTTGCTTCTGTAACAATATTTAAAGAATACAAAATCCTTGATAAAAAGCCACTTTGCATAAAAATAATTATTACAAAAAAACTATAAACAATATAAGGTATAACAATAGGTATTTGAATTATAAAATTTAATTTATTAACTTGAGCTTTTAAATAATAACAGTATATTGCAAAAAAAGTTCCTAAAGAAAGTGCAATAATAGTTGGTAAAAAACTTAAATAAATTGTATAAAACAACGACTTATAAAATTCTTTATCACTAAGTACTTCTATGTAGTACTTAAAAGTAATTTCCTTCATATTAAAAAAAGGAATATAACCTAAACTCTCTTTAATCATTTCAGCAGTACCTAAAATTAGTGTAATAAAAGTTATACATATAAAAGGTAATAACATCAAAAAAACTTTATACTTATTTATTATTTCTTTAAAACTTCTTCTTCCCATAGTTCCTCAATTATAGTTATTTTATTACTATCAACTTCTGGAAGACGTCTTTCCATCATATCTTCTGTATATGCTTCACTAGTACTTGAAATAAGTTCTCTTTCATCTTCGCTTAATTTTTCCACATCAAGTACAGTTAAATCGCCCCAGTTATCAATATCAAGCTTTGATGCTTGAGCCTCCGGTGTTAAAATAAAATCAATAACTTTAAGTGCAGCTTCATAGTTTGGTGAATTAAAGGGTATCGATAAGTAGTGACAATTTCCTATGTTACCTTTATCGAATACGAATGTTTCGCTTGTTTCACTAAATATACCATCTTTTATATTTCTTGGACCAAGTAATGCAGTATAACTCATAGTCATATTAAGTTGTCCATCACTATACATTTTTTGCATAATAGCTTCATCTTTAGGATAAGTAGTACCATTTTCCCATAGATAGGGTTCAAGTTCATTTAAATAGTCAAATGCAGGCATCAACACTTCTCTTAATTCTTCTTTGTCATTACTAGCATTTTGAACAACGTCATAACCTACTACATCGTATATTATATTTCTAACAAAAGCACTACCTGTAAAATCCGGTGGTGCCGGATAAGTTATAGTTTCTACATTATCCTTTGCAACTTGTAATAATTCTTCGGCAGACATTGGTAGAGCTATATTTGCACTTTCACCTACAAATACTAAATGAGATAACCCAAAAGGTGCTTCTTGTCCTTCTATAGGAACATTAAAGTCGAAATTTACAAAATCAGCACTAGTATCTACATATTTTTCAAGATTAATAAGTTCATCTGTAAAAGGTTCAGCCAATACATCATAAGACTTAGCCAAATTAAAGTTTTCCCCATTTATCCACATTATATCGATATCACCACTACTATCATTACCTTGTTTTTCATTTGAAAGTTTTAATAGCACTTCATCGATATTCATACCAACTCTTTTAAGTTCTATATTATATTTCTCCATAACTTCTTTAGCAACATAATTGTCAATCCATTGATTTACGTTTTCATCGCCACCCCAACCATAAAAAGTTACGGTTACAACATCATCTTTTTTGTTTTGGTTTTCACTAATATATGATACGCCAAAATATGTAATAACACCTAATAAAAATATAAGTATATATCTCTTTTTCATAATAACCCCCTACTTCAAATATTTTACCGTTTCAACAAATCGTTGAATTGCAGTAAAATATACAATACAAGCAAAAATCACTAAAAATATCATTGCAAATGTTTCAAAAATCATAGCAAGCGACAGCATAATGAAACCTTCAGTTCTTTCAGCCAATCCTGTTTGATAATAAAAAGCTTTACTACTATCTTTATCTATTAAAGCACCCGAAGTTAAAAAAATCGTCATTGACATAATAATTGCTCCGAGTAAAAAAACGCAACACAATGATAATTCTTTATTTAAAAGGCATAAGGCAAAAATAATTCCTATTTCTACTATTCTATCAAATATTATATCTAAAAAACCACCTAACTTTGTTTTACTAGAGGTTTTTCTAGCTATAGTACCATCTAAAACATCTAAAAAACCAGATATCCACAAAAAAGCTAAAGCTAAATATTTATATTCAAAAAACAAAAATAAACTAGCAATTATTCCAACTATTAAAGCTAAAATTGTAACTTTCGTAGCACTAATTTTTCTATTAATGAAAAAATTTGCAACTTTATCAAAAATCGGTTGCACATGTTCCCTAGCTTTAGTATCTAACATAAAAATCTCCTAAATTAAATTTTCGTAACCTAAATCCATTTAGATCTAAAATTTCAAATAAAATATATTTCAATATTAATTATAGGTGACCTCTAAAAACTCGCTTGATTTAATTTTCTTTTAAATTTTAAATAGTTCAAGAAAGCTTCGACAACGCATAACAGCGTGTTTCTGCTAGGAGAAGCTGACGCAGAAATTTTGAA
>JBKECM010000037.1:0-14566 GCA_047974615.1 Lachnospirales bacterium | reverse complement strand
TCGCCCTCAACTTGCCCCCTTATACTTTCATCAAGTATGCTAAAATCATCTTCCGAACCTATCTCATAAGCCTCCTCAATCCAAAGCCAAGATAAAGACCCCACATCAACAGTAATAGACGTAACTTTTAAAGGATCATCTAACCCACGAAAATATATCTTTTGCCCAGTAGGTATGTATTCCATTTGTAAAGGTGACTCCGTCACCTTCCAAAAATCACCTACACCAAACCGATTAATAGCCCATTTAAGCTCAGTAAAACAACTATCTTTTAAAGTCCTAAAAGTCTTACGTACAACAAGTAAATTCGCCTCCCTATACTTCATAATGTTAGCAATATACCATAAAGCAGTAGTCTTAGACTTCTTACTAGCACGTGACCCCTTCACAACTCTATACCTACCCCTAAAATGCCAAAACCTGTTATAACTTCCCCCAACTATTTCTTTAAGGGATAAATTTAAAGTATCCATACTCCCCACCTAAAAAATAAAAGTCCCTATAAATTTAATAGGAACTCCCTTACACTTATTTTATCATTAACCGAGGGTGCTGAAAAAGTCAAAAAAGAAAAAAATATTACTAATGACAATGGCACAATCATAGTGAGATAGCATAAAATCAACGAGGAAAGAAGGTGCTGATAAAGACAAAAAGAAAAAAATTATAATAGTGTTAGCGTAAACAAAAATAGTGAGTTGGAATAAAAACAGCGAAGAATGAGAGTAAATTTTATTCCATACGAATGATAATTTTTGTGGTATATAATTTTTTTCTAACTTTTGACAGCACCTTCGAAGGAACGAGTGCTAATTTTATGCGACATGCAAGATGATTTGCAAAGCAAATCATCAAGTCGAGTGTAATTTTTGTGCAGTAATATTTTTTTCTATCCTTTTCCAGCACCCTCAAATTACTACGTAACTTCACAATATTGAAATTTGTAATATTGTCTTTTGATATATAGGTATAATGTTATGAAAAAGAAACTTGAACAACTTTTTGTTGACGAAGATGACAAAATTAACAGTAGAAAAATATATGATACTTATTTAAAAACAGAAGAAAAATTTTACTCAGATTATTCAGATATTTATAACAATATTTTTTTAAACAAGGTGGGCGACTTTCTAAAGGGTATATCTATAGACGTGAATATAAGCTTATATGGTGGATATAACGGTTTTGAAAGAGGCTGTGTTGTATTTACACCTGTTGGAGTTGAAGAAGTAAATCCTTTTTCTTATTTAACTATAGAAACTAATAAGTTTCAAAATCCTTTAAAACATAAAGATGTTTTAGGTAGCTTGTTAGGATTAGGTATCAAACGAAATAAAATAGGTGATATTTTATTTTTTGAAAGTAAATGCTATATAGTTGTACTTAAAGATATAGAAGAATTTGTTCTTGATAATCTTACACAAATAGGTAGACAGAAAATTAAAGTTGTTAGTTGTCAAAACATTGAGGAGTTTAATACAAAAGAACTTGAAAGTGTTCGTATATCACTATCTTCTCTTAGACTAGATAATTTTATAGCTGGTGTTACAAATCTAAGTAGAAATAAAGTTAAAGAACTTATAGAAAAAGAACGAGTTTTTTTAAACCATAATATATGTTTAAATCATTCAAAAGAAATTTCAATAAATGATATTGTAACAATTAGAGGCTATGGAAGATTTTATTATAAAGAAAATTTTGGTGTTAGTAAAAAGGGTAAAATACAAATTCGTTATGAAAAATAAAATATTAATTGAAATTTTTTCAAAAAAAGGTTATAATGAAAGATAGCGATATATTTACGAGGTAGTTATGAATGAGGTTTTAAAAAAAGCGATATACGAAATATGCGAAGAAGAAAACATTGAACTATTGACTTTTTCAAGAGAATGGATATTTAGACTTGAAAAAAATAATATTGTACGATATATTTCTGGTTTTAAGTTTCCAAATAATGATTTAGCAGCTGCTGATATTTGTAATGATAAAATTGCACTATATGAGGTTTTAAATAAAAAAGGATTTCAAGCTATTGAGCATTTTTCGGTTTTTTTAAATGAATATAGTGAATTGAATGACGAATATTTTGAAAAATATTTAAAACTATATGGAAAAGTTCTTGTTAAAGATAATAGAGGTAGTTGCGGAAAAAACATATATTTATGTGATAATGTTTCTTCTATAAGAGAAAATTTAGAAAAGCTTTTTTTAACAGAATATCTTGTTGCTATTTCTCCTTTTGTTAATATAGAGGCTGAGTATAGAGTTATACTTTTAGATGGCGAACTTCAAATAATTTATGGGAAAAAAGTAAAATCTGTTACGGGTGATGGTATAAGTGATATTTTTACTTTATGCGAAATGTTAGATATTAAAACAACTTATTTAAGGGAAGATTTTTTGAAAAATGTTCCATATAAAGGAGAAAATGTTCCTTTAGATTTTCAGCACAATTTAAGTAGATATGGTGAATATTTTAATATTGTTGACATTGAACTTAAAGAAATGTTGTGTAATTTGGCAAAAGATGTAGCAAGGGCTATAAATATTTCTTTTGCATCTATTGATATAGTTAAAGTTGAGAACGAATTTTATGTGCTTGAGGTTAATGCTGGTGTTATGGCTGAAACTTTTGGTAAAGGCGAAAATTTTACTCTCGTTAAAAATATGTACAAAAAGGCTATTTTAAGTAGCTTTAATAAATAGGCAAAAAACCTATTAAATCGAGGTTATAAATGGATAAAAATAAAGGTAAACAAATAAAAGAAGGCATTTCAATATTTTTTAGCTTTTTTGATGGTGCTTTTAATGTTGTGTTTTCAGTACTATTAATTGTGGCTATAATATACTTTACCAAACATTACTACGAAGTTGGTAGAGTTTTTTCTAATGATAGTGTGGGCATAGACAAGGAATTTACTTTATCTTTAGAAGAAGAAACTTCTATGGGTGATGTAAGTAAAATTTTAGCTGATAATGGTATAATTCAATCGAGTTTCTTTTTGGTTTTAGAAAATATGATTGTGGGTGAACCTAAGTATAAGGTTAAAGTTGGCGAGTATGACTTAAATGCTAATATGACTACAAATGAAATAATGCAAATCCTATATACTGATAAAAGTGCACTTGCAGAAGAAATTACAATTACTATAGTTGAGGGTATGACTATCCGCGATATTGGAAGTTATTTAGAGGAACTTTCTATTGTGACAAGTGAAGAATTTTCTAATGCTTGTGAAATGGGAAACTTTGATTTTGCTTTTATTGATGAGTTGCCTATACGAGAAAATAGACTTGAAGGATATTTGTTTCCTGATACATACAGAATTTACGTGGACTCTACAGCAGAACAAATTATAAATAAAATGCTAGTTAGGTTTGAAGAAATATATTATACAAACTTTGATGATTTAGCTAAAGAAAAAGGTCTTACAGTTGATGAGGTTATTACTATGGCTTCTATTATTGAAAGTGAAGTTATGGTACCCGAAGAGAGAAACTTAGTTGCAAGTGTTATAAACAACCGTCTTAGTATTGATATGCCTTTGCAAATGTGTTCGACTATACAATATACTTTAGAAAAAAGACGCGATGTTATAACATTAGAAGACTTAGAAATAGATACACCTTATAATACATATAAATATATAGGTTTGCCAGTTGGCCCTATATCAAATCCCGGTGAGGCTAGTATGCGTGCTGTACTTGAACCTGCTGATACGGATTATTTATATTTTGTTTTAAAAGACTCTGAAACGGGAGAACACTTTTTCACTTCAAACTATGATGAGTTTTTATCTGCAAAAGAAGAATATGGACAAGTTTATTAAGAAAGAAAAATATGAAATCATATATAGTAAAAGAAGAAATAGTTGAATACATTAATGATTTACAACCCTTTTGTGAGGGAGAGTTAGGTGAACTTCAAAAGTATGCTTATGAAGTTGATTTACCCATTATAGACAAAGAAACAGCTTCGTTTATTTCCTTTTTGGTGGAACTTAAAAAACCGAAGAATATTTTAGAAATAGGTTGTGCTGTGGGATTTTCTGCTATGATGATGGCGAGAAAATTACCTGACAATGGACTTTTGACTACTATTGATAGATATCCACAAATGATTGAGAAGGCTAAAGAAAACTTTGAAAAATTTGGATTTTCTAATAAAATAAAGTTGATTGAAGGGGACGCTATTGATGTTCTTGAAACTTTAGTAAAAGAAGAAAAAAAATATGATCTTGTTTTTTTAGATGCCGGTAAGGGGCAATATATAAATATGTTGCCTAATATTATAGAGTTACTTAATTGTGGTGGTTTGCTTATTGCTGATGATTTATTTCAAAATGGTAATATAGTTAAGGATATAAATACCATAGAAAAAAGACAACGTACTATACATAGACGAATGAATGAATTTTTAAAGAGTGTAACAGAATGTGAAGAGCTAAAATCTTCCATAGTTCCTATTGCTGATGGGGTACTTGTTGCTGTAAAAAGTTAAAAATAGATAAGGACATTTTATGAAAAGAAAGCTTGAACTTTTAGCTCCTGCAGGAGATCTTGAAAAATTAAAAATTGCAATTACTTTTGGTGCTGATGCTGTTTATATAGGTGGAGATAAATTTGGTTTACGTGCTAAAGCTAAAAATTTTACCTACGATGAAATGATAGAAGGTTTAGAATTTGCACATAGTAGAGGTAAAAAGGTTTATGTTACATTAAATATATTTGCACATAATGATGACTTTTATGCTTTGGAAGAATATTTACTTGATTTAGATAAGCTTGGGGTAGATGCTGTTATTGTTTCAGATCTTGGTATTTTTTCATGGGTGCGAGAAATTTTGCCGAATATGGAAATACATATATCAACTCAAGCAAATACTACAAATGTACATAGTGTGAAAATGTGGAATACTTTAGGTGCTAAAAGAGTTGTTGTAGCAAGAGAACTTAATGCAAAGGATCTTAAAGTTATTTCTGATACTATGCCTGTTGAGTTTGATATTGAAGCTTTTGTTCATGGTGCTATGTGCATATCCTATTCAGGTAGATGTTTGCTTTCTAATTATATGACTAATCGTGATGCTAATAAAGGTGCTTGTGCACACCCTTGTAGATGGAAATATAACCTAGTGGAAGAAACAAGACCCGGTGAATATATGCCTATAGAAGAAGATGAAAGAGGCACTTACATTTATAACTCAAAGGATTTATGTATGTTGGAACATATACCGGAACTTATAGAATGTGGAGTTAATTCTTTTAAAATAGAAGGTCGTATGAAAACTGCCTACTATGTAGGTGCTGTAGTCAGAACCTATAGAACTGCTATTGACGACTATTTAAAAGACCCTAAACTGTATGAAAATAAAAAAAGTTACTATATGGAAGAAATACGTAAATCAAGTCATAGAGATTTTACAACTGGATTTTACTTTGGTAGACCTGATGGTAATGAACAAATTTACACTAATAATAGTTATATAAGAAACTATGATTTCTGCGCTGTTATTAAGAGTTATGATAGGTTGACAGGGTATGCTATAATAGAACAGAGAAATAAATTTGTTAAAGGTGAAGAAATAGAAATTTTTAAAAGTAATGGGGAAAATGTAAGCTTTGTTATAGACGAAATGTTTGATGAAAATAATTCAATCATTACAGAAGCTCCACACCCAAAACAAATAATTAAAATTAAACTTCCTTGTGAAGTAGCTGAATTTGATATGTTTCGTAAATCGGTAGAATAAAAAACTTAAATAAACTGGAGGTACACCATGGAAAAATTAAACGAAGGAATTAAACTTTTAAAGGAAGACAACTTAGAAGAAGCTATTAAAATTTTTAATGAAATTTTAGAAAATGATGAAAGCAATGTTGATGCTTTACTTAATAAAGGTATAGCTTTATTTGAGGACGATTGTTTTGAAGAGGCACTTGAAGTTTTAAACAAACTTTTAGAGATTGACGATAAAAATGTGGAAGCTTTATTTTATAAAGGCAATGTGTATTCAAACAACGATGAAGTTGCTGATAACAAAAAAATGGCACTTGAAGTTTATAGTAATGCTTTAGAAATTGATCCAAATCATATTCCTTCTTTAATGAATAGAGGTATTGAAAATCTTAGTATTAATGAATTTAGCAAAGCTGTAGCTGATTTTGATAAAATCATTTCTCTTGATCCAAATAACAAAGTTGCTTTTTTAAACTATGGTAATGTTTTCAAGAAAACAAATAGACTTGATGATGCTATGAAGTTATACAATAAGGCTTTAGATATAGATAAAGAATATATTAATGCGTATATTGAGCGTGGTGGTGTATATCTTACTCAAAAAGACTTAGTTAGTGCTGAAGGAGATTTTAATAAAGTTTTATCTATCAATCCTACTCACCTTCAAGGATTACTTAATAGAGGTCGAGTGCTTTTAAGTTTAGATAAACGTGTTGAAGCTGATAGAATATTTGATGACTTGCTTAAAAAATATCCTAAAAATGTAGATGTTTTATTTATGCACGCATATTTAGCTCAAATTGATAAATCTTATGAGACTGCATTTAATCTCTATAACCAAGTTTTACAACAAGACCCTAACCATGTACTAAGTCACCATAATTTATCTAAGATTTTTTATAACGTTAAAGACTTTAATAGATCTTTTATTCATATACAAAATGCAATCAAAATTAGCCCTAATGCTTTAACTCTTTATATAGATAGAGGTAATATTTATATGGCTGCAAGTAGACCTGATTTAGCTTATGAAGACTATTCAAAGGTTCTTGAAACTATTAAAGATAGTAAAGAATTACAAGAAAAGAAGGCGAGAGCTGCAGTTTTATCTAAGAAGTATGATGACGCTCTTGAAATATATGGTAAATTTAACGAGGAAGAACCAGATAAAGCAGTTTGGTTATATACTTTAGGTTGGACTAACTTACAAATGGGAAATAATGAAAAAGCTTTAGAATTTTACAATAAAGCTTTAGATATTGATAATGAATTTAAACCTGCTTTAAGTGACAGAGCCATAGCATATTCAAATATGAATGAAATTGAAAAAGCTACTGCAGACTACGAAAAAGTTATTGCACTTGCACCTGAAACTTTAGAAAATTACTTGAATTTAGCTAAAATGTATGCTACAAACGATATGAATGAAAAAGCTATTGATGTACTTGAAAATTGTATAAAAGTAAATGAAAATGAACCAAGAGCCTATCTTTTAAAAGGTAACGTTTACGGTAAAATGAAAGAGTACGAAAAAGCTATTGATGCTTTTACAGATTTAATTGATGTTACTAACAATAAAAGTATTGATGGTTATATATCCAGAGCTTTATCTTATAAAAACTTAGCTAAATATGATGAAGCTTTAGAGGATTTCTCTGCAGCTATTAACTTACAGCCTAAAAATCCTATACTTTTATTTAATAGAAGTAAGTGCTTATATGATATGAAGGAATATGCTAGAGCGATTAGTGACTTAAACAAAGCTCTTGAAATCAACCCTAATATAGGTAACTTATACGAAAGTAGAGCTTTATGTAATGAAGCTTTAGGAAATACAGCACTTGCTGATATGGATAGAGAAAGAGTTAAAGAGTTAATGGAAGCTGCTCAAAAAGCTCAAGAAGAAAAAAAATAATTTTAAGATAGAAATTATTTAAGTATGTCACTTGTACTACAGAAAAATTACTTTGTATTTTTTGTAGTACAGTGACATTATTTGATAAGATATATTTTTGGAGGAAAAAATGTCACAAACTAATGACAGACAAAAAAATATTAGAAATTTTTGTATTGTTGCTCACATAGACCACGGTAAAAGTACTCTTGCTGATAGACTTATCCAGCAAACGGGGTTACTTACTGAACGTGAAATGAGTAATCAAGTACTTGATAATATGGATATAGAGCGTGAAAGAGGTATCACCATAAAAGCACAGGCTGTTCGTCTTATTCATAAAGATTCTAACGGAGAAGAATATGTATTTAACCTTATAGATACACCGGGTCATGTTGACTTTAACTATGAAGTTTCACGTAGCTTAGCAGCTTGCGAAGGTGCTTTGCTTGTAGTTGACGCAGCACAAGGTGTTGAAGCACAAACTTTAGCTAATGTTTATTTAGCTATTGATAATAACCTTGAGGTTGCACCAGTAATAAATAAAATTGACTTACCTAGTGCAGATCCTAGTCGTGTTATTAAACAAATCGAAGATATTATAGGTATACCTGCTGAAGATGCACCTTTAATAAGTGCAAAAACAAACTTAAATATCGAAGCTGTATTTGACACAATAGTTAAAGCTGTTCCTGCTCCAATGGGAGATATAAATAAGCCTCTTAAGGCACTTATTTTTGACTGTTTTTTTGATCAATATAGAGGTATAATCGTTTTTGTTCGTGTGTTTGACGGAAAAATGAAAAAAGGGGATAGTGTAAAACTTATAGCTACTGATAAAACTTATGAAATCGTAGAAACTGGTTTTTTTGCTCCCGGTAAATTTATGGCAAATGATGGTTTATTTGCTGGTGACGTTGGATATTTTACTGCAAGTATAAAAAATGTAAGAGATACGCAAATAGGCGACACTGTAACAAATGCAACGGGGGGAAGTGTAGAACCTTTTCCGGGATATAAAAAAGTAAATCCTATGGTTTATTGTGGTTTGTTTCCTGCTGATGGAGCAAAATATGGTGACCTTAGAGAAGCTTTAGAAAAACTACAACTTAATGACGCATCTTTACAATTTGAAGCTGAAACAAGTGCTGCTTTAGGTTTTGGATTTAGATGTGGTTTTTTAGGATTACTTCACTTAGAGATAATTCAAGAAAGGTTAGAAAGAGAGTTCAATCTCGATCTTGTTACTACTGCACCTAGTGTTATATATAAAATATATATGACTGATGGTTCTATGATAGATTTATCTAATCCTGCCGATTTACCTGATCCAACACTAATAAAATATATGGAAGAACCTGTTGTAAAGGCTGAAATTATTTTACCCTCAGATTTTATAGGACCTATAATGGAGTTATGTCAAAATAGACGTGGGGAATATGTGTCTATGGAATATTTAGAAGAAACTAGAGCTAAATTAACTTATATAATACCTTTAAACGAAATAATATATGATTTTTTTGATGTTCTTAAATCGAGAAGTAGAGGATATGCATCTTTTGATTATGAACTTAAAGGATATGAAACTAGTGAGCTTGTAAAACTTGATATGCAAGTAAATAAAGAAGTTGTAGATGCTTTATCTTTTATTGTGCATAAATCTTCTGCTTATGACCGCGGTAAGAAAATGGCTGAAAAACTTAAAGAAGAAATTCCAAGACATATGTTTGAGATTCCTATTCAAGCTAGTGTAGGTAATAAAATTATTGCACGTGAAACAGTTCGTGCTATGAGAAAAGACGTTTTAGCTAAATGTTATGGTGGTGACATTTCAAGAAAAAGAAAGTTACTTGAAAAACAAAAAGAAGGTAAAAAACGTATGAGACAAATCGGTAATGTGGAATTGCCTCAAAGTGCATTTATGAGTGTTTTGAAACTTGATGATTAGTATTAATGATAGTTATACAATTATGATAAATCAAAAATGAAGTTTTACTACTAAATAGTGAAATAACTTGTGCATATTTTGTAATTTAAGTATTTGCATTTTTTATATCTAAAATGAATAATAGGATTGTAAGTTTTAAACTTATGATCCTATTATTATTTGAAAAAATATACAGCAACTTTAAGTTGCGAAGACTTAAAAATGAGGTGTTTATTTGAAGACAGGGATATATATACATATACCATTTTGTGTTTCTAAATGTAATTATTGTGATTTTCTTTCTTTTTCTAATAAAGAAAATCAAATGGAAGATTATACTAAAAGTTTATGTGAAGAAATAAGAAAATGTGTCATTAATGAAACTATTCAAACTATATTCATTGGGGGTGGTACACCTACTGTGTTACCTATTCAATATATGGAAATGATAATTGAAGCTGTTATGGAAAAAAATATAGAATCTCAATATGAATTTACTGTTGAAGCAAATCCTGATACCGTTGATGAAAAATATCTGCAAAGGTTATTAAAATTAGGTGTTAATAGATTAAGTTTTGGTTTACAAAGTTGTAATGATGAGATACTTAAGAAACTTGGTAGAACACATAGTTATGAGGTTTTTTTAAATAAATTTCTAATTGCTAGAAAAGTTGGATTTAATAATATTAATGTGGATTTAATGTATACTTTACCTGGACAGACTGTTGCAGATTTTAAAGAAACTCTTGAAAAAATAGTTAAACTTAAACCTGAACCTGAACATATTTCTGCCTATTCCCTTATAATAGAAGAGGGGACTGTTTTTTTTAACTTAAATTCCGAGAAAAAACTTAAATTACCTACTGAAGAGGAAGATATTTTGTTTAATAAGTTATGTTGTGATGTTCTAAGAGAAAATGATTACTATAAATATGAAGTTTCTAACTATTCAAAAAAAGGTTATGAGTGTAAACATAATATTATTTATTGGGAGTTAGATAATTACTATGGTTTTGGTTTAAATGCCCATAGTAAAATATATAACGAAAGAAAATCAAATACTGCTTCATTAGATGACTATTTAATTGAAAATAAAAAAAATGAGGTAGAAGTTTTATCAAAAGAAATGGAAATCGAAGAATTTGTCTTTTTGGGTTTAAGAATGACAAAAGGTATAAATATGAAAAAATTTAAAGAAAAGTTCGATTTAGATTTTTATGAAATTTACGGTGAAAAGATAGAAGATTTAGTGCTAAAAGGTCTTTTAGTTAAAAATAATGATGATTTATTTGCTACGGAAAATGGATTTAATGTCTTAAATTATGTCATAGAAAAATTATTGTTATAGTAATAAAAAACAATGTTTAGATTTGTGAAACAAATCCAAAACGTTGAAAAATAAAATAAATGACTGCAAGCAAATTACTTGACATTAATTAATATTTATCATATACTAACTAAAAGTAATTAAATATTTATTAGTAAGGAGTTTTATGGAAAAAAATAAATTAGAATGTCCAATAGCAACAACAGTGTCATTAATTGGAACAAAATGGAAGTGGCAAATTATACGTGATTTATTGAGATATAAAGAAACTTCATTACGTTTTTCAGAATTTAAAAATACAATTCCAAATATTAGTGATAGAATGTTATCTCAAAGTTTAAAAGAATTGGAAAAAGATCATTTAATTAAAAGAACATTAGTTGATTCAAATCCACCTAGGGCAGAATATTCATTAACTACTATGGGAGAAAATTTGAGCAAAGTGTTGTTAAATGTTTTGGACTGGGGAACACAATATCAAGATATGTATATGAAAGGAGGAACTATTAATAATGAGTAATTATGGAGTTTATTTTAGCCCTACGGGTGGCGTTAAAAAGGTAGTTGACATTTTAGTGAAAAGTTTTCCTATTAATAATGAGGTAGATTTGGCAGATAAAAGTGTAGATTTTTCTAATACAGTGTTTGAAAAAGATGATGTTGTAATTATAGCAGTACCATCTTATGGTGGCAGAGTACCTTCTATAGTTGTAGAAAGAATAAGTCAAATGAAAGGGAATGGAGCAAAAGTGGTTCTTGTAGCTGTTTTTGGAAATAGAGCGATTGATGATACACTGCTTGAGCTTAAAAATTTAGTCCATAGCAGAAATTTTACGTCTGTTGCTGCTATGGAAGTTGTGGCTGAACATTCTATAATGAAAGAATTTGGAAAAGCAAGACCTGATGGTAGTGATATTAATGAGTTAAATTTGTTTGCTGAAAAAATACTGGAAAAACTAAAAATAGATAATAGCGATGATTTAGTAGTACCAGGGAATCAACCATATAAAGAATATAGCGGTGGCCCATTAAAACCAAAAGCTGGTTCTAAATGTAATAAATGTGGTAAATGCATAGACAGATGTCCAGTAGAAGCTATTAGTTATTCAAATCCAAAGGAAACAGATACTAAAAAATGTATATCTTGTATGCGATGTATAGCAGAATGTCCAAATAAAGCAAGAAAATTAAATTCTGTTGTAGTAAAAGCTGCGGTAATGGGAATGAAAAAAGTTTGTTCAGATAGGAAAGAAAATAAACTGTATTTGTAGTAGTTTATCGAACAGATAAATAACCTCATAGGGTTGACATAATAACATTATAGAAAAAAAACAATTAGACAACGTTGCAAAATACTCCATTTTATTTGTCGTTAGACAAAAACTCATCTTTTAGAGTCCCTTTTATAAGGGTGTTACCCATAGTGAAGTATAATTTAATGTATGTTAATAAGAGTGTCACCCAAGTATACTAATACTTTAGTATATGTTAATAAGGGTCAACGCTTAATCTACTAAGAGTGGGAGTTTAAACCCACTCGAGGGGAAGTCATTTGACTTTTAGCAATTTATAAAACTGTTGTATTTTAGGGCGTCTTGGATTTGTTTCACAAATCTTGGCATAATTACATTTTGCAATGATGCCTAATAACAATATTTTCAAATATTTTAATACAAGTTCAAAATAATCTTAGAGAACGTTTTAAATATAGAAAAATAATTACTAATAAGTATGAAAACATATTTATGAATTAATATTTCTAAATTTAAAAAAGGATTTTTTAATGTATGTTTATTACAAGGCTAATAAAATATTATTTAATATTGTAAAATTGTATATGTAAATAGCTGATTTAGAAGGCGTTTAAGTCAATTCATGATAAATTTACTTACTTAAATGGTAAAATGAATTTATTTTTATTGTAAAATACTATTAAAATATGGTATTATAAATTAGCAAGTAAAATTTTAAGTCAAAAGAACAAAAGCAATGACAAGAGGTGTTGAATGAATAAGAATTTAAATAATTATATATCTATAGTTGATTTTTTAGCGGATTTTTTAGGTAATGATACTGAAATTGTGTTGCATGATATGACAGATTTAGAAAATTCAGTAGTGGCAATAAGAAATGGGCATTTAAGTGGACGAGAAATTGGTGCACCTGCAACAGATTTAGTTTTGGAAATTTTGAAAAATAACAAATATAATAAAATGAAATATGTATCTAACTATAGTGGGAAATCGAAAACAGGTAAAGAAATGAGATCAGCTACATATTTTATAAGAGATAATAAAGAGAGAATAGTGGGTATGCTTTGTTTGAATATGGACTTGGAAAAGGTTAGAGTTATGAAAGGTTTTATTGACAATATGTTAAGTAATGTAAGTGTTCAGGAAGATCATATTTCAGAAACTTTTAGCCATAATGCAAATGAACTTACTATTGACATTATTCAAAATATTGTTAATGCATATGACATACCTCCTGAAAGAATGGAACAAGATGAGAAAATTAAAATAGTTAGTGAATTAAATGAAAAAGGGGTATTTCTTATAAAGGGTGCAGTATCTCAAACCGCAGATGTTTTAAAGGTATCAGATGCCACAGTATATAGATATTTAGGTAAACTTAAAAAACAAAGTATATAAAGATATTTTTTCAATTATAAATATACAATAATTTGTAAATTATTGTATATTTATTTTTTTTGTTATACAAAATAACAAAAAAATAAACTTTAATAAAAAATTTTTTAGTAATTTCACAAAAAATATTGACAATTAAATTATTTATAGATATAATACAATTAATTGGTGATAATAAATTATTATCACGATAAAAATTTAAAATATGGAGGAAAAGAAATGTTAGAATCAATTAAGTCAACTAATGCACCAGGAGCTATAGGACCATATTCACAAGCAATATTAGCTGGCAATACTATTTATGTATCAGGGCAGTTACCTATAAATAGTGAAACAGGTGAATTTGCAGGTGAAGATATTAAATCTCAAACAAAGCAATCATTAGAAAATGCAAAAGCTATTTTAGAAGAAGCGGGTTACAAAATGAGTGATGTAGCTAAAACTACTGTATACTTAGATAATATCGAAGACTTTGTAGCAATGAATGAAGTATATAATACATTTTTTTCAGAACCATATCCAGCAAGAGCATCTTTTGAAGTTGGCAAATTACCGAAAAATGCACTTGTAGAAATTGAAGTTATTGCTTATAAGAAATAGCAATAATATCTTAAAGCAAAGAGAATATTAAAAAAATTGCAAAATGATACATTGAATTTTTATGAAATCTTAGGAGGTAGAAATAATGGATAATGCATTACAAATAGCAACTAGTCCTATTTTTTGGATATTTGCAATAATTACAGTGGGGCTTGCAGTTTTACAAGCATATTTAATTTATAATAAAACAAAATCTTTTATTAATGAAACAAATTTGCTTACTAATGATGAAGTAAAATCATCATTGAAAGTAGGCGGTATTGTAGCTATTGGTCCAGCAATATCAGTTTTTGTTGTTGCACTATCAATGGAGGGTGCTGAAAAAGTCAAAAAAGAAAAAAATATTACTAATGACAATGGCACAAAAATAGTGAGATAGCATAAAATCAACGAGGAACGAGTGCTAATTTTATGCTACGTGCCAAATGAT
>JBKECM010000033.1:0-19991 GCA_047974615.1 Lachnospirales bacterium | reverse complement strand
CCTTTAAAAGTATTCGGATTTTCAATTTCAGTAAAAACTGTCATTTTAAATAATTCATAAATTGCATTTTCTGAAATTAGTTGTCTAGCTTTAGACATTGCTTGTTTACTTACAAAAAATGATGAATCTAAATTCTGTTCTAGAAATTTATTTATTTCATAAGGAAGTCCATCTTTTGGCAGATTAATAATAAATTTAACTATTTTTTCAAAACTTAATATCCTTGTACGAGTAAATGCCGTTTTTATTAATCTGTGTTTTTCTACGATCTCCCTATTTTCTAAACATAACTTAATATCATCTAAAAGCTTTACTATCGTTTCAATTTCATACATAAAATCACCTCAAATTTAAATGTATACATTTAAAATGTACCTATTTAATTTTGAGGTGATTTTTATTTTGTCAATTGGCAATTTAGATAATATTTAGTTTTGTTTTTATGCACTTTTCTTAAGTTGACGACATTGCCCCTCGGGGGTTGATATTGCTGAGCTGACCAAAAGTAAAATATTACTAAAATGATTAGCTTTTGGAGATAGATTACTTAGAAAATTACATTGTTTTTTGTGGGTCAAGGTGCTTTTTAATAGAGATTAAAAATAATTGAATTTTTTTTAAAATTTACTATTGCAATTTTTAATTGTCAAATAAAAATAAAAAAATGTTTGAAAAAAATAATAATATGTGATAAAATATATAAGTAAATATACTTTTTAGATAAGTATACGCAAATCTATGTATAGGAGGGTGCAAATATGAAACATATAATGACTCTTAACACTGTTACATTTAATAATGAAGTTAAGATGGGTTGTGGTGAGTGCCAAACTTCTTGCCAATCTGCTTGTAAGACTTCTTGTACTGTTGCAAATCAATCTTGTGAGAATGAAGAATTAAACTAATTTTTACTTATTGATAAATTGTAACTTTCAGCCATTTGGCAATATGATTTTATGGGTAGGTGTCAATTAGTTGACACCTTACTTAATTTTTTTGACAAAAATTATCAACTAATTTTATTAGTTTTTTAGTAAAGGTGAAATATTATGATACACAAATATTCTTTAAATGGATATAATATTGTTATAGATGTACATTCTAATGGTTTGCACGTTTTTGATGATGTATCCTTTAATATCGTTTCAGATTTTTTAGAGCTTTCACTCGATGAAATAATTAAAAAGTTTGAAAATAAATATAATCATGAAGATATAATTTCTTCCTATGAGGAAATTGCATCTTTAAAAGAAAATGGTAAGCTATTTACTGAAGATATCTCAGAGGCAGCTCTTAAAAAAGTTGTAAATAGAGATACTGTTGTAAAGGCACTATGTCTTCATATAGCTCATGATTGTAACCTTAAATGCGAATATTGTTTCGCTGAAGAAGGTGAATATCATGGGGGTAAGAGATCGCTTATGAGTGCTGAAATAGGCAAAAAAGCTTTGGACTTACTTTTTGAAAAAAGTGGAACAAGACGTAATCTTGAGGTTGACCTTTTTGGTGGAGAACCTTTAATTAATTTTGAAGTTGTAAAAGAAATTGTCGATTATGGTCGTGAACTTGAAAAAAATTCTAATAAAAAATTTAGATTTACTTTAACTACAAATGGTACTTTATTAAATGATGATAATATAGAATATATAGTTAAAAATATGTCTAATGTTGTTTTATCTATAGATGGTAGAAAAGAAGTTAACGATAGAGTAAGATATGACTACAGTAATAAAGGCACTTATGATAAAATAGTTGAAAAGTTTCAAAATGTTGCAACTTTAAGAAATCAAACAAACTATTATGTTAGAGGAACTTTTACAAGGTATAATCTTGATTTTGCAGAAGATGTTATGCATTTAGCTGAGTTAGGGTTTAAGCAAATTTCAGTTGAACCTGTTGTTACTGAAATAGAGCGACCATACTCCATAAGAGAAGAAGATTTGCCACAAATATTTGCTGAATATGAAAAACTTGCTAACTATATAATTAAAAGTCGTGAAGAGGGAAAATGGTTTAATTTCTTCCATTTTATGATTGACCTAAACCATGGCCCTTGTCTTATAAAACGAGTTGTTGGTTGTGGAGCAGGTTCTGAATACTTGGCTGTTACGCCTACAGGAGAGTTGTATCCTTGTCATCAATTTGTTGGTGTGGAAAACTATCTTTTAGGAGATGTATATAAAGGTGTTGTTAACGAAGTTACAACTACGGAGTTTAGTGCTTGTAACATATATGCTAAGGACGAATGTCGTAACTGCTGGAACAAATTTTATTGTTCTGGAGGTTGTTCGGCTAATGCTAAACAACAAAATGATGACATATATAAACCATATGAAATCGGTTGTGAAATGCAAAAGAAAAGAACTGAATGTGCTTTAATGATTAAAGTACACGAAATTTTAAATAAATAATACGAAGGAGAAACATAAATGAAAGGTACTAGTGTTTTAAAGCTTTTATTAACTCTTGTTATTACTGCTTTATTAGGATTTGTTGTTATTAATGGTGTTAGCTACACTACTTACGACGAAGAATTAGGTGAAGATGTAGTTAAAAATTTAAACTTAGGTTTAAAAGATGTTAAGCTTGGTCTTGACTTACGTGGTGGTGTTTCTATTGTTTATCAACCTGATATTGAGGTTATCGAACCAGAGGACTTAGACTCGGCAGTTTCACTATTACGTGGAAGATTAGATGATGAAGGTTATACTGATGCAGAAGTTGCAATCGTAGGTGATGACAGAATTTCTGTTCAAATTCCCGGTGTTGATGACCCTGATGAAGCTATTGAAAGTCTTGCTGTTGCAGGACAACTTTCTTTTTCTGATGCAGAAGGCAATGTATATCTAACGGGCGACGATGTTAAAAGTGCTCGTGCTGCACAACAACAAAATAGCGTTGGTACAAATGAAGCTGTAGTTCAACTTACTTTTACAAATGAAGGTAAAGAAAAGTTTGCCGATGCAACAGAGGCTACTATCGGTTCACAACTTATTATTATGCTTGATGATACTGTGCTATCTGCACCTAGTGTATCTGAAAGAATATATTCTGATTCAGCTGTAATTTCTGGTAATTTTACTGCAGAATCTGCTTCGGATTTAGCTAAACGTATAAATTCTGGTGCGTTACCTTTTGGTTTAAATGTTATTTCGGATAATACTGTAGGGGCAAAACTTGGTGCTGAAGCTATTGAGACAAGCCTTTTAGCCGGTATTATAGGTATGGTTTTAGTTATTATATTTATGTGTGTAGCATATAGATTTTTTGGTGTTCTTGCGAGTGTTGCTTTAGCTTTATTTATTTTCCTTGAAATTATTGTAATTAATCTATTAAATATTACATTAACTCTACCGGGTATTGCTGGTATCATACTTACTATAGGTATGGCTGTTGATGCTAATATCATAATTTTTGAAAGAATAAAAGAAGAAATATTTGATGGTAAAACTTTAAGAGTGGCTGTTAAATCTGGTTTCTCAAGAGCTTTCCCTGCTATTTTAGATGGTAATATTACAACGTTACTTGCTGCATTAATACTTTATATATTTGGTGATGGACCTATTAAAGGGTTTGCACAAACATTAAGTATTGGTATTATATTAGCTATGTTTACTGCACTTATTGTTACACGTAGTTTGATATTTAACTGTATTGCAGTTGGTATGAATAATACTAAATATTTTGGTGCTAAATCAATCTATACTAAAGTATTTGATATTGTTAGTAAAAGAAAAGTTGTTTTTATAGCCTCATCTGTTCTATGCTTAGGCTTTTTATGTGTTGGTATATTTAACTTTGCTACTGGAAACGGATTGTTTAGTTATGATATTGAATTTTCTGGAGGTACTTCTTTTACTATTGATATAGGAAAAGAGTTTGAAAACCAAGACATTTATGATATTATAAACGAGGAAACTGGTGAAACGAATATACAAATTCAAAAAATCGGTGGTACTAACGAAGTAACTGTAAAAATGAAAGAGATTGATCAAGATGTGCGAGTTGTTATGATTGATAAAATCTTAGAAAATTATAGTTTAACAGATGAAAGTATATTAGACGTAAGTTCTATTTCTGCTACTATATCTGATGAAATGCGTACCTCTGCTATTGTTGCTGTTGCTCTTGCTACTTTAGCTATTTTAGCATATGTTTCAATTAGATTTAAGGATTTAAAGACAGGTATTTCAGCTATTTTAGCACTTTGTCATGATGCTTTAGTTGTACTTTTATTTTATATGGCATTTAGAATACCATTAAATTATTCTTTTATCGCAGTTATGCTTACGGTTATAGGTTACTCTATTAACTCTACTATCGTTATATTTGATAGGGTGCGTGAAAATAAGGCAGTATACGAAAAAAGAGATGAAGAGTATGATGCAGCAGAAATTATAAATAGTTCTGTTTCTCAAACTTTAAATCGTTCTTTATATACTTCTATTACTACTTTAGTTACTGTTGTTGTACTTTACTTCTTAGGAGTAAGCTCTATACGTGAATTTGCTTTACCTATTATTTTTGGTGTTATTGTTGGTACTTATTCATCTGTATTTATTTCAGGCAATTTATGGAATTATTTCACAGAAAAAGGCTTGTTCACAAAATTTGAAAGTAAGGCAGAAGTTGAAACTATTGTTCCTAAACGTTTAAAAAAGTAAGGAGTTTACTTTGAACATTTGGAAGGTTAGAAAAAGTAAAAATGACTATAATAAAACTGCAGAAGCATTTGGGGTATCAAATGCTTTTGCTAAAGTTTTATCTGATATAGAGATGGACACTTTGGACTTATATGAAAAATATACAAATCCAGCTTTAAAAAACATTGGAAATTTTACTGATAGTAAAGATTTAGATTTAGTATGTGATACAATAAAAAAATTTGTAGAAAAAGGAGAAAAAATTACTTTTTTCTCAGATTATGACTGTGACGGTGTTACATCTACTACCATAGCTTATAAAGCTTTTAAGGAAATTTTTCCTATGGGCAATATAGAATATTTTGTTCCTCATAGAGTTTATGATGGATATGGTTTAAATATTGAATCTATAAAAGAATTATCAAAGCTTGAAACTAAGTTACTTATAACTTTAGATAATGGTATTACTGCCCTTAAAGAAATAGATTTTGCAAATGAACTCGGTATGACTGTTTTAATACTTGACCATCACGAAGTATTACTTGAAGATAATGGAAATGAAATTTTACCTAAAGCTTTAGGTATACTTGATTCTAAGCAAAAAACTTGCAATTATTCTTTTAAACATCTTTGTACAGCTGGTTTAGTGTACCTTTTTTCTCATTACCTAGCAAAAAAAAATAATGTTAAACTTGTTTCCTCAAGTGAACTTTTACAGTTCGCAACTATTGGAACTGTCGTTGATATAGTAGACTTAACAAAGGATAATAAAATTATTGTAAAAAAAGGTCTTGAGTCATTAAACAATGGAGTTATCAATCTTGGTTTAAAAAAACTAATGGAAGTTGCAGGTTTTAGCAAAGAAATAAATGAAATAACTTTAGGTTTTGTTATTGGACCTATGATAAACTCCATAGGAAGGCTTGACCATGCGAAAAAGGCAGTTGAACTTTTTTTAACTGATGATGAAACTTTGGCGAAAAATTTAGCTGAAGAAATTTTTAATGCTAATATAAACAGAAAAGCTTTAACGGATAATTCTTTAAATAGTGTAGAAAAAATAATAATTGAAAATGAGTTTTATAAAGATGATATTATTGTAGTTTACGATAAGGATATTCACGAAAGTTTGGCTGGTAATATCGCTTCAAAAATTAAAGATAAATATAATAAACCTACTTTTGTTATTACAAGAGGAGAAGGGTGTGCAAAGGGTTCGGCACGTGGAATTGAGGTTTATGATATCGTAGAAGGTATGACAAAATGTTCAACGCTTTTAAATAAGTTTGGGGGGCATAAGTTAGCTGGTGGATTTTCTTTAAGGGAAGAAAAAATATTTGATTTCCGAAAAAAATTAAATGATGATACAAATTTTTCACCTGAAGATTTTTTAAAAGAAATTTATGTAAATAAAATTATTGATTTAAATGAAGCTACATATGAATTGTATTGTGAACTACAAAAACTATCACCTTTTGGTAAAGGGAATGAAGCACCTATATTTGCAAGTCTAAATACTAAGGTTGTAGCAGTACGATACGATGAGGCAAAGAGATATTTTAAACTTGAAGTTATAGACAAAAGTATAAAATATTCTATGACCGTTATTGCATTTGGAGAAAATGAAAAATTTAAAAATATGATTTTTGAAAAATATGGGGAGTATGAAGGTGAAAAAATTTTAGGTGGAGTATTAAGAAAGGTAGAAATTTTTCTTGATATAGTGTATAATATAGACATAAATATTTTTAACAACAATACAACAATTCAACTTAAACCTATAGATTTTAGGTTTTCAAATATGAATAAGTAGGAGTGTAAATATGGATTTAAAAAAAATTATACGTACTGTAGTTGACTTTCCTAAGGAAGGCATTGTTTTTTCTGATATTACTACAGTTTTAAAAGATGGGGAAGCTTTAGTGTATGCTATTGATTGTATGGCTAAAGAGCTTGAAGACGTTGATTTTGACCTTGTTTTAGGGCCAGAAAGTCGTGGTTTTATCTTTGGTATGCCTTTATCTTATAAATTTAAAAAAGGTTTTGTACCAGTAAGAAAAGCTGGAAAATTACCTGCTGAAGTATTCTCAAAAAGCTATGACCTTGAATATGGCTCTGCTACTATTGAAGTGCATAAAGATGCTTTAGAAGGAAAGAAAAAAGTTGTTATAGTAGATGATTTACTTGCTACTGGTGGAACTTGTAGAGCTTTAATTGATTTGTGTGAAGAAGCTGGTTGTGAAGTTGTCGCTTTGGTTTTCTTTATTGAACTTGTAGATCTTAATGGACGTGAACTTTTTAAAGGATACAATGTGTCCTCTACTTTAAAATATTAATTTTACATAGGATAAGGCTGAAAGGAGCTAGTTATGGCTGAAAGCAAGTGGAAAACAAATGGAGAATTAGGGATTATAGCATTAAAGAGCGTAACAAAACTTGGAGATGATATAAATAGCAAAATTGCTTCATTACGTGATGAAGAAGAAAGTTATTTAATTGATGTTAGAGATGTACGTTTTGCTAACGGTGAAGGTAAGGTTTCTTTAGCCTCAACTGTGAGAGGTAAGGACGTTTATATCTTATGTGAT
This sequence comes from Lachnospirales bacterium, assembly GCA_047974615.1. Taxonomy (GTDB): domain Bacteria; phylum Bacillota; class Clostridia; order Lachnospirales; family CAMZNU01; genus JBKEBX01. Next base: position 12,760 of record JBKECM010000033.1, on the reverse strand, counting down.
ATTGGAAATTATACTTGTACTTACAATTTATATGGTATAGAAAACCGTATGGGCCCTGATGAACATTTTCAAGATATTAAACGTACACTTTCTGCTATAGAAGGTAAATCACGCCGTACTACTGTAATTATGCCACTTTTATATGCATCTCGTCAACATAGACGTAAAGGTCGTGAAAGCTTAGATTGTGCTTTAGCTTTACAAGAACTTGAAAGGCTTGGTGTTACTGATATTTTAACTTTTGATGTTCATGACCCAAATATTCAAAACGCTGTACCTTTAGTTTCTTTTGAAAATATGTATCCTACATATGATATTATAAGAACGATGCTTGATAAAGATAGCGATTTACTCGATGATTTAGAAAATACTATTGTTATTTCTCCGGATACAGGTGCTATGGATAGAGCTATATATTATGCAGGGGTTCTTGGAATTAATGTAGGTTTATTTTACAAACGCCGTGATTATTCTAAAGTTGTTAATGGAAAGAACCCTATTGTAGCACACGAATATATGGGACAAGATATCGTTGGCAAAAACGTTCTTATTGTTGATGATATGATAGCATCTGGTGAAAGCGTATTAGATATTGCACGTGAACTTAAAGGTCGTGGTGCTAAAAACGTATATGTTGCAGCTACGTTTGCTCTTTTTACAGAAGGTGTTGCTAAATTTGATGAATACTATGAAAAGGATTTAATAAAGAGGGTGTATAGCACTAACTTAACTTATATACCTGAAGCTTGTAGAAATAAAGAATGGCATTGTACTGTAGATTTGTCTGATTTTATTGCAAGAATTATTAATACACTTAATCATGATAATTCAATATCAGATTTACTTGATGCAACTATTGGTATAAGAAAATTATTACAAAATAGAAAAAAATAAAATAGTAGGGTTTATAAATGTTATATAAATAAGGTCATAGATTTGTTAAATAAGTCTATGACCTTAAAAAATATTATACAAAAATGATAGATTTTGCAACGTTGCCATATGTAATAAAAAAACTTAAAATTTCTCAAATTGAGAATTTTTAAGTTTTTTTTATAAATATAATTATTAAGCTAATATAAAATTTTTAAATTTCACTATAAACTTTTACAGAGTTTCTATTTATTTTTGCGTTATATAAAGCTTTGTCACTTTTTTCTTTTAATTCTTCTATTGTAGATATTTTTTCAAAATCTAAGCATGCAATACCTATACTTATAGTAAATTTAATATCTTCATTTTTCTCTTTGTTATGTATGGAAAGGTTGCTTATTGCAGTGTTTATAATACTACCAAGTTGTAGAGCATCATTTTCTTTGGCATTTTCTACTAATATAACAAATTCTTCTCCACCATATCTAGCAAAACAATGAGTTTTTGATAAATTTTTTGTTATTGTACTACAAGTTTCTTGTAGTACTTTATCTCCAAAGGAATGACCATAAGTATCATTTATTCTCTTGAAATGGTCTATGTCTAATGTAAGCAAAGAAATAGGTGTGTTTCTTTTTTTTGCTTTGTTACATATGTCTATTATATATGTGTCAAAAAATTTCCTATTATAAATTTTTGTTAAACCATCAGTGACATAAGGTTTTACAAGCAAATCTGAAAAAACTGTTAACAATATATACGTGATTATTAGAACAACTAGTAAAATGATTATCAAGGAAACTAATAAATAATTTAATTTTGCTTGAAGCTCATCAATAATAATATCAACACCAACTAATCCTAAAGTCTCATTTGTTGTTGGATCAATTATAGGTGAAAAAGCCGATAAATAGTTGTCTTCCCAACTTTCATAAAATACAAATCCACTACTTACTATATCATTTTTTTCGAATGCTTCTTTAGCAAATTGCCCCATTTCATATACTGTACCTATTGGTGTTGAATTAGGGTCAGTTAGAGGTACACAGTCTATAATAAACATTATTTCATCTTCACTATACCATTGTACTGTATAAACATAGGCTATTTCAGTATCAGCTGCTATGTCAACGAAGGCATTATAAGTTTTTCTATAAAAGTCAGAATCTGTATTGTGGGTTTCAAGTAACTCTTTGTAAGCTTCACTTGATTCTTCTATAGTGTTTGATAGTGACATTGCTACTGTTTCAGAATATATTCTAAATGAATCTTCAATTTCATCTTTCGTTATATTATAAAAATAGTAACTCCATGAACCTATCATAATAAATAGAAATATTAAAATTGTTAAAATGAATTTTGAATTATATTTTTTTTTGTGTAAATTCATATACCCTCGAATTGTTTAATTATATTAGCTATATATCTTTTAAAATCTAATTTATTATAATCTAATTGTAATAAATTGTCAACGAAATATTATACTGAAAACAAATAATTATTTAGAAAAAATATTTCTAATTTTTTTTAATATACTTTCGTTTTCCAATGGAGTACTATTGTTATTTTTATTTTTTTTTCTAGCTTCACGAGCTATTATTAGTCGTCTTAGATTTTGACTACTTTGATTTCAACAAGGCATAGGAACTATAATATCTTTTGGTTCTTTTTTAGTATCATTTTTATCCATTTTTTTCTCCTTATCAACAATAAATTTAAATTTATTGTATCAAGTATTATGTGAAAAGTCTATGCAATTTTTAAAAATATTTAAAAAAATTTATATAATATAAAATTCCATTAATGATATATATAAATATATAGATAAATATAATAATGTGGGTATAAAAAATTGCTATTTATATAAAATAAATTTTAAAATAAACTTATTATTTTTAAAATAAATAAGATTAAATTATTTATTTGAATATTTTATAATTTTTTGTATTTTTTTAAAAAAACCTTTTACTTTTTGAAGATTTTATTGTACAATAGTTATATATATAAATTTGCCAAAATTGCTAAAAAACAAATTATAAAATTATTTTAGTTATGCATAATAAATATAAGTGAATTAATTTTATTGTGATATAGATAACTATTAGGAGGTTAGATATGATTTCAAATCAAATTTTACAAAACACTATTGATGGTTTAAAAAACATTACAAGACGTGAAATGTGCGTTGTTGAATATGAAGGTAAAATTGTTGCTACAACTGAAAGAGAAAATTTAGGTGCATATGTTGAAGGTGTTGTAAATTTTATCGAAAGCCCTGCTGAGAGCCAATTAATTCAAGGACAGCAGTTTTTTAAAGTGTTCGATAACAATGTATGTGAATATATTGTTGCTATTCGTGGGGAAGATGAGGAAACTTATAGAATTGGTAAAATTGCCACTTTTCAAATCCAAAATTTATTAATCGCTTATAAAGAAAGATTTGATAAAGATAACTTTATTAAAAACTTATTACTTGATAATTTACTTTTAGTTGACATTTATTCAAGAGCAAAAAAATTACACGTTGAAAGTATTTGTAGACGTGTTGTTTACTTGATTGAATCTGATATGGATAAAGAAATTGACATAAATGAAATTATTAGAAATATATTTCCTAGTAAGGCAAAAGATTTTATTACTTCTATAGATGAAGAAACTATTGTTTTAGTTAAAGAGTTACGTGACGAAGACGGTAAAGAAGAAATTGAAAAACTTGCTAAAATGATGGTTGATTCTTTAAATATGGAAGGCATCAAAAATGTACATGTTTCTATAGGTAATATCGTTAATGATATTAAAAATGTCTCTGCTTCTTTTAAAGAGGCTAGAATGGCTATGGAAGTTGGCAAAATTTTTGATGCAAATAAAAATATTGCTAACTATACAGAACTTGGTATCGGTCGTTTAATATATCAACTACCTGCCTCTTTATGTAAAATGTTTATTGAAGAAGTTTTACATGGCATTAGTATAGATGAGATAGATGAAGAAACTTTATTTACTGTTCAAAAGTTTTTTGAAAACAACTTGAATGTTTCTGAAACAAGTCGTCAATTATATATTCATAGAAATACTCTTGTATATAGACTCGATAAAATACTTAAAAATACAGGTTTAGATTTGAGAAACTTTGATGACGCCATAATTTTTAAGATTACTCTTATGGTTAGCACATATTTATCCTACAGAAACAAAAACTTAAGAGGTAATGAGGTGTAAAATTTGATATATTTTGAAAAAGTATCAAAAATATATGAAAATGAGGCCATAGGTTTAGACAATGTAAGCTTTGAAATAAATGAAGGTGAGATTGTTTTTATTGTCGGTTACTCTGGTTCGGGTAAGTCTACTTTTGTACGCTCGATTTTACGCGAAGTTAATGTTACTAGCGGTAAAATAAATGTTGGTGGATACGATTTAAGACGTATTAAAGAAAGAGAACTACCTTTTTATAGAAGAAATTTAGGTGTTGTTTTTCAAGATTATAAACTTCTAAATGATAAAACTGTATATGAAAATGTCGCTTTCGCTTTAGAAATTACAGGGGCTAGACCTAAGGAAATTCAAAGGTCAGTTCCTAAAGTTTTATCTTTAGTTAAACTTGAAAAAAAGATGGACGCATATCCTAGTCAGTTAAGTGGTGGAGAGAAGCAAAGGACGGCTATTGCACGTGCTATAATTAATCGACCACCTATTTTGATATGCGATGAACCTACAGGAAACCTTGACCCTAAAACTGCTTTTGAAATAATGCATCTTATTGAACAAATTAATGATTTTGGTACAACTGTAGTGGTCGTTACACATGCTAAAGAAATAGTTGATATGATGCAAAAGAGGGTTATTAACCTTAAAAATGGTAGAATTATTAGAGATACGGCGTTAGGTGGTTACGATAATGCTTTTTAGAAATTTTAAATATTATATAAAACAGACATTTAAAGACTTATATATGCACAGGTTTATGGCTTTTACAAGTATTGTAACAATATTTTCTTGTGTACTTATTTTAGTTGTTTCTTACACTTTAAGTTCTAATATAAACTATTTTATGTCAAAAATCGAAAATGAAGTAAACTTTGCTATTTTTGTTAATAATGATATTGAACCTGACGAAGTTTCTAAGATGTATACTGATTTTGCAAATAATCCAAATATTGAAGATGTGCAGTATATATCGAAAAAAGCTGCTTTAGCTAGTCTAAAAGAGGATTATGGGGATAATTCCAACTTTTTAGATGGCTTGGAAGACGATAATCCTTTGCCACGCTCTTTTGTTGTTAGCTTAAAAGATTATAATTATTCTCAAGAGTTTTTAGAAAATATTGAAGCACGTGTGGGAGAGGATAAAGAGTTTTCTTCTGTAAGACACGCTCAACTTGAAACAGATATTTTAATTAATATTAAAAATATTATAAATGCTATAAGTGTTGTGTTACTTGTTATACTTAGTTTTATTGACGTTGTTATAATAATGAACACTATTAAAATGGGAATTGAACTTAGAAGACAAGAAATAAATATTATGCGTTATATAGGTGCAACTAAGAGTTTTATTAGAATACCATTTATAATGCAAGGTGCTTTTGTAGGTGCTGTTGGTGGTTCTATACCTCCTTTGTTGCTACTTGTATTTTACAACAAAATTGTTGATACTATATACGAAAAAGCTCCTATTTTACTTGAATTGGTTACTTTTAAAACATCTACTGATATTTTTTCAGAAGTTTTTGTTGTAGCTATAGGTTTTGGAGTTGCTTTAGGTATTTTGGCATCTATACTTAGTATAAGAAAATACTTAAAAGCTTAAAGTTTTATTGAGTTGTATTAATTTAAGGCGGTTTTTTATGAAAAACAAAAAATATAATTTATTTGTTTTAATATATACTATTAGCTTGTTTTTTACTGTTACGATTATGGCTTCTCAAATCTCTGATTTGGAAGGGCAACAATCTGATATAGAATCTGATATAGATAGACAACAAGAGCTTTTAGATGAAACAAATAGACAACTTGAAGCTACTGAAGGTGAAATAGCTGAACTTGATTTTGCTTTAGATGAAGCACGTAGTAAGTTGCTTGATATAAGTAGTCAGGTTGAAGAGGCTAATTCTAATCTTGAACAAACCAAAATTGAACTTGAAGAAATACAAAACGAATATGATATAAAATATGAAAAATTTAAAGAACGACTTAGAGTTATGTATGAGTTCGGAAATATCGGATATATTGAAGTTTTAGTTGGCTCTGAAAGTGTTGCAGATTTTTTTAACAGATTAGAGTATGTAAATAGTATAGCTAATCATGATAAAGAAATAATGGATAAATTATTAGTTTTAGAAAATGAAATTCAGGATAAACTTATAGAAGTAGAAGAATATAAGATGACCGTTGATAAACTTTTAGTTGAACAAACAAGAGTTACTTCAGAATTAAACACTAAACGTGCTAATAAAGAAAGTTTAATGACAAACTTAGAGAACAATGCTGCTGAATATGAAAGAACAATGAATGAGCTTGAAGAGTCTTCTAAAGAAATTGAGGCTATGATTAAGCAAATGCAAGCACAAAGTACAAGCAAAGTATATTATACTGGTGGTATACTTGGTTGGCCTGTACCTAGTTGTTATACATTAAATTCTAATTATGGTTCACGTATTCACCCTATTACGGGTGTTGAAACTTTCCATCATGGTGTAGATATACCCGGCTCATATGGTGAACAAGTTGTGGCTGCTGAAAGTGGTGTTGTAATAACTTCTGATTATGTAAGTGGATATGGGTATACAATTATAATTGACCATGGTGACGGTCTGTCAACGCTTTATGGACATAATTCATCTTTAAGTGTTTCTGTAGGTCAAGAAGTTGTTAAGGGTCAAGAAATATCATTAATAGGAAGTACTGGAAATTCAACTGGCCCTCATTGTCATTTTGAAGTTCGTATAAATGGTTCTTCTACGGATCCTGCTCCATACTTGGGACAATAATTTTGTAATGATTAATAATTAAAATTAATATTGTTAAATGAATATTTTATTATTTTATTAATATATATATAATAGAATTTTTTTAGAAAGAACTTTGAGGTGAAATTATGAAAAATAATGTAAAAGTGGCAGTTGGTGTTGTTTTAGGTGTTGTTGTTGGAAGTGTTGCTACTGTTGGAGCATCTTCTTTAATCCCTTTTGGACCTACAAATATAAATGCTAGTAGTAGCATTGATGCTGAAACTAAGATAGATTATATTCATACACTAATTGACGAAAACTATATATTTGAATATAGCGATGATGAGCTTATAGATTCTATGATAGATGGCTATGTATACGGATTAGGCGATCCATATTCTACATATTTTAATGAAGAAGAATATAAAAAGTTTATGGAGTCAACAGAAGGTAACTATGTTGGTATAGGGTGTAGTGTTACTGCTGATCCTGAAGATGGGTTAATTACTGTTGTTGTTCCTTTTGAAGATGGACCTGCATATAAGGCTGGTATCAAAGCTGGGGATAAAATAATATCTGTTAACGGAACTGAAGTTTATGGTTCTGAGCTTGATGTTGCTGTTTCTATGATGAAGGGCGAAGAAGGTACAGAAGTTACAGTAGGTGTTTTAAGTGCTGAAACTGGTGAAGAGATATCTTATACTATTGTACGTGGACAAATCATTATTGATACAGTTGAACATAAGATGTTAGATAACAATGTAGGTTATATAGAGATAAGTGCTTTTGATGAAGTGACAACAGAACAATTTATTGAGGCATATGATGAATTAAATGAAAAAAATATGGAGTCTTTAGTTCTTGACCTTAGAAATAACCCGGGTGGATTATTAAATGTAGTTTCTGATATAGCAGACATTTTAGTACCAGAAGGCACGATTGTATATACTGAAGATAAAGCAGGTAATCAAGAGTATATAAAATCTGATAAAAATCAGATAGAAATACCTATGGTTGTACTTGTAAATGAAAATTCTGCTTCTGCTTCAGAAGTTTTAGCAGGTGCTATTAAAGATTACAATGTTGGTACTTTAGTTGGTGAAACAACTTTTGGTAAAGGTATAGTTCAAAGATTATTCAGACTTACTGATGGTACAGCTGTTAAACTTACTATAGCTGAATATTTTACACCTTCTGGATATGCTTTACATGGTAAGGGGATTGAGCCTGATTTTGTAGTAGATGTTGAAGATGAGGTGTCTTATAATGCGTCTTCTTTAACTTTAGAAGAAGACTTACAATTACAAAAAGCACTTGAAATTTTATCAAAATAATATGAATATTAATTTTAAAAAGGTGGAAAATATTATTATATTTACCATCTTTTTTAGTAATTAAGGGTAGAAATAATGCTAAATAGCAACGTTGTAAAATACACCATTTTCGCCATTTCCAAAAACTGTCACATTTATCATCGTCTTAGACTTGTTTCACAAATATTGGTATAATTGCATTTTGAAATATTGTTTATTGAAAATCCTTATACTTGTTTTATGTCATTTGTCAGCAAAATGAATAAAAAATGGTATAAATAGGCGTATAATAAGTAATAAAATTTTTTTTCACTATATTTTAATAGTTTAGTATGAAAGTTAGCTTTTTAATGTCAATTTAATTATGTATAAAATAATTTTTTTTGGCTACATTTACTATTATTTTTATATTTAAACTTGCCGATATACATAAGAATAGAAAAAATGAAAAAAATGTTGAAAAATTATAAATTAACTCTTTAAATTATTCCGATTTTCTAGTATAATTATAACGTTAAGTGTTATGATGGATAAATCTTAAAATTTTTATTAGGAGTTTACATATATTATGGATATTGGAATAGATTTAGGTACTGCAAATGTGCTTGTTTTCGTAAAAGGTAAGGGTGTAGTTTTATGCGAACCTTCCGTTGTTGCTGTAGAAGAAAAAAACGATAGGATCGTTGCTATAGGACAAGAAGCTCGACAAATGCTTGGTAGAAATCATGTTGGTATTAAGGTAATAAGACCTCTTAGAGAGGGTGTTATTTCGGACTTTAGAATAACGGAACTTATGTTGAAATACTTTATTAAAAAAGTTATGTCAAGAGGGCGTCTTATTAAACCTAGAATTGGTGTATGTGTGCCTAGTCAAATTACAAGTGTTGAAAAACGTGCTGTTATAGACGCCACTAAAGAAGCTGGAGCTAAGGAAGTATTCCTTATTGAAGAACCTTTAGCTGGAGCAATTGGTGTTGGTATTGATATAGCAAAACCTTTTGGTACGATGATTATTGATATAGGTGGTGGAACAACTGATATAGCAGTTATATCATTAGGTGCAACTGTTGTTTCCCAATCCCTTAAGGTTGCTGGTGATAACTTTGATGAAGCAATTACACGTTATATGCGTAAAAAACATATGTTGCTTATCGGTGAACGTTCAGCTGAAATGTTAAAAATTAAAGTCGGTACTGTTGTTCCCGATGGCACAAGAGGATTTTTTGAGATACGTGGTAGAAACATATTAAATGGTTTACCGACTAGTGTTATTGTTACAGAAAATGATATGGCAGAAGCTTTAACAGAAGTTGCTGAACAACTTATACAAGGCATAAGAAATGTTTTTGAACAAACACCTCCTGAACTTGCAGGAGATATATATGAGCAAGGTATTATTATGACAGGTGGAGGTTGTCTACTTCATGGTCTTGATACTATGATAACTAATGCAGTGGGTATTGATGTTTATATACCGGAAGACCCACTTATACGAGTTGCAATAGGTACGGGTAGATTTATTGAAAATATTGATAAATATGCTAATGGTTTTTTAGATTAGATTGAAAGTAGGTTAGTTATGAATAGAAGTTTATACACTGGTGCTGTTGGAATGATGACGCAAATGAAACTTATGGACGTTGCTTCTAACAATATTGCGAATGTAAATACAACAGGTTATAAAGCAGATTCAGTTGTTACTCGCTCTTTTGACGAGGAGTTGCTTAAGCGTATTAAAGATTTAGATTCTACAGAAACACACATAAATGCACCTGTTGTAGGTACTGTTAACTTAGGTGTTACTATTGATGAAGTTATAACAGACCATTCTAATGGTAGTTTTCAAAGTACTTCATCAGCTTTAGATTTAGCTTTGGACGGAGCAGGTTATTTTACAGTTCAATTTACAGATGCTAATGGTGAAGTGACTGAAAAATATACACGTGACGGTTCTTTTACTTTAGATAATGAAAATAATTTAAGAACGAAAGATGGATATCTTGTTTTAGGTGAAAATGGGCCTATAACTTTATCTGGTGTTGGCTCACCTTTTATAGGAGAAGATGGCTCTGTGTATGATGGTAATGAAATAATAGATCAACTTAAATTGGTTGATGTTGAAGATAAAAACTATTTACAAAAATATGGTGAAAACCTATATACACTTTTAGACGGTGGGACAACTGTTGATTCAGATGCTTCTGTTGTTCAAGGTTATCTTGAAAATTCAAATGCAAGCTCTGTTAAAGAGATGGTTAACCTCATAAATATTTCAAGAGTATATGAGGCAAACTCAAAAGTTGTTACTACATCAGATACACTTTTAGGTAAAGCTGTAAATGATATTGCACGTAAAGTATAAATTAAAGGGTAGGTAAAATATTATGATGAGAGCATTATGGACTGGTGCATCAGGAATGAATGCACAACAGTTAAACGTTGATACAATTTCAAACAATATAGCAAACGTAAATACTACAGGTTTTAAGTCTGAACGTATGGAGTTTAAGTCTCTTTTATATCAAACAATGACTAAGGGTACTGTAAGTGCTGATGAATCAAGAGTTGTACCTACAAACTTACAAGTAGGTCATGGTGTAAAAGCAGTTGCTATAGCAAGAAGTTTTGATACTGGTAGTTTTCAAGCAACAGAAAATACGTGGGATTTTTCTATAGACGGTCCAGCTTTTTTCGTTGTTCAAAAAGGTTTTGATGAAAACGGCGATCCTAATGAAGTGTATACAAAAAATGGTGCATTTAAACTTGCTACAGTTGAAGATGGAGAATCATTAATGCTCGTTACAAGTGATGGTTATCCTGTACTTGACACAGAAGGTGAACAAATAATTTTTGATAATAATACTTCAGATATTACTGTTGATGCTGAAGGTCGTTTTAGCAGAAGTAATAACGGTGTTATTGAAGACTTAGATATTCAACTTGACTTAGTACAATTTATGAACCCTCAAGGATTAGAAGCTGTTGGTGATAGTTTTTTTGATACGACTGCTGCAAGTGGTGAGGCTATACAAGAGGTTGAAGGTGATGTTACTGTACGTTCTAGTATTGTTCAAGGTTTCCTTGAGATGTCAAACGTTAACATTGCACAAGAAATGGTTGACCTTATAGTTGCACAACGTGCATATGAATTAAACTCTAAGTCTATTACAACTTCAGATGAAATGTTACAACAAGCAAATCAACTTAAAAGCTAGTTAAGGTAGGAGGTATTTATGGATTTATCAATTAATTCTTTATCTAGTCTTACAAGTGCAAATAGTAGTATAACTAGTCAATATATCGCTAGTAATCAAGAAGCAGAGTTTAAAAAGGCTTTAGAAAAGGCTATGGAAAGTGATACTACTTCTGAAAAAGAAGATGAAGAACTTAAAGTTGCTTGTAAAGAGTTTGAAAGTTATTTTTTACAAACTGTTATGAAAGAAATGAGAAAAACTATACCTGAAGCTGATGAAGATAGTTTTACTAAAAAGAGCCAAGGCGAAAAGATTTTTACTGATCTTTTAGATCAAGAATATGCTAAAATGAGTGCTAATCAAGGTTCTTTTGGTCTTGCTACTCAACTTTATAATCAAATGAGTAATAAAGGTAAAACTGTTATTGAAGCTTCTGAAATACAAAATTATTTAGCTTCTGAAAAAATTGAAACTGAAGAATAAAAAAAGGCATCATTGTACTTTGCAATGATGCCATTTTTTTTGTTATAGTAACTCTAAAAAAGCGAAAACACAGTTTGCAGATACTTCCGCAGCTTCTTTTACAAAATCACTAAAGCTCATAGAAGCACTATCGTCAGCTTTATCGGAAATTGAACGTAATACAACAAAAGGAATTTGGTTAACATAGCAAGTTTGTGCTATGGCACCACCTTCCATTTCTACACAATAGGCAGAAGTGAAATCTTTAATATCATTTTTAATCGTTGCATCGCATATAAATTGATCACCTGTTGCAATACGTCCAATATAGTGTTTATGGTTTGTTAATATTTTTTTGCAAGCTTTATCTAAAGTTTCAATCAAATATTTATCAGCACTAAAGGAGTCAACATCAAAGCCACATACTACACCTCTTACATCACCTGTTACTGAAGTGTCAAAATCGTGTTGTACGAGGTCAGAAGATATAACAAGGTCACAAATGTTTAATTTATTTTCTATGGCACCTGCAACACCTGTATTTAAAATTGTATCAACTTGAAAATTATCAATTAGCATTTGTGTTGCTATGGTAGAATTTACTTTGCCTATTCCACACTTACATATTACTACTTCTTTGTTTTTTAATGAACCATAATAAAAAGTTGTTAAACCATATTTTTTCATTTTTTTATTTTCTAAAAGAGATAAAAGTTTTTCAACTTCTATGTCCATAGCACCAATTATACCTATTTTTTTATACATAACATCTCCTATATTAGAACATAATATCTTCTATTTTTTCTGCAAGTTTTTTTGCTTCTCTTTCTATTATGTCTTTATCTTTACCTTCTATCATTACACGAACTAAGGGTTCTGTACCACTTGGTCTTATAAGGACACGACCTTCATCTTTAAACATTTTTTCAAGTTCATCTATAGCTTCTCTTATTTCTTTATATTTTAA
>JBKECM010000029.1:0-39248 GCA_047974615.1 Lachnospirales bacterium | reverse complement strand
AGGAAAAAATTGAAATTATCTTATTGAAAAACTCCCAAATATTTTTTTCTATCCTTTATCAGCACCCTCGCTAGGAGAAGCTGACGCAGAAATTTTGAAAATTTATAGAAAATTAAAAATAATGGGGTTTTTAGAGGTTGCCATATATAAAAAAACAAAGGAGGTAGCCCTTATGGACGTACAAAATCTAATGAAATATGTAAGTAGTAGACCTACACAAGAGCCTTCTTTAAAAGACCTAGCTTCATTAAAATCTCAACTTGCAGAACTTAGTTCAAAGTATGTAGATTTATCTAAGCTACAAGATGGCGAAACTTTAAAAGGTGAAGTGACAAACATTGAGCAAAAAGTTTTAGAAGTATTAACAAATAAAGGACAACTATTTAAAGGCACTTTAGCAGATAACTTACCTGTTAATATAGGTGAAACACGAGAATTTATTGTAAATAATAAAAATGGTAACTCTACTTTATCTTTAGTGGATTTACCAAAAGAAGAAGCACAAAACACAAAAATACTTGATACTTTAAAGGAATTAGGCTTAAAGGGTGACGAAAAAAATTTGCAAATAGCAAAGGAAATATTATCGAATAAATTACCACTAAATAAAGAAACGTTATCACAAGTTAAAGGTGGTATGTACTTTATTGAAAACTCTGAAAACAGTGAAAATGCTTTAAGTAAAAGTATTTTCCTTGCAAAAAATAATATTACACCTACAAAAGAAACAGTAGACACTTTAAATAATATTAACGATAAAAATAACACCTTAGCAAAAAATATAGATACAATCTTTAGTAAAGTAGCAGTTTTAGAAGATAAAACCTTAGGAAAAGAGTTATCAAAACTACTTGAAAACTTCAAACCTCAAACAACAAATGCAACAACAGAAAACAAATCTGCTGAAGGTGAAACACTGCAAAAAAATATTCAAACAAAAGCAATGGAACAAGAACTTCCAAAGGATAAAGCACCACTAAACAACGAACCAGTTCTAAAAGAAACTCAAATTAAACAAACAGAGTCAACCCTACTTTTTGACAAAGATGGAAAACCGATAAATAAAGATTTAGATTTACCTTTACTTGATGAAGCTAACATAGATGAAACTACTCAAGACAAAAGTAAGTTGGATAACAAAGATGCATCACCCTTTGAAAAATTAAAAAATCCAAAGGAGTTTTTTAAAGATGTGGAAGAAAACTTGTCAGACTTAAAGGACAAACTAACAAAAGCTATGAGCTTACTTGAGAAAAAAGATGATGAAGCTAGTCAAGGCTTAAAAAATGAGTTAAAGGCATTAAATAATAAATTAGATTTTTATAATGACTTAAAAAACAACACATTTTTGCAGTTTCCTTTAAATATTAATAAAGAACAAAACGAAGTAAATCTAAAGATTTTTAAGGATAAAAAAGATAAAAAAAGTGATGATGACCCAATAAGTGCCCTGCTTAGTTTGTATACAGAAAATCTTGGTCTTTTCGGCACATATGTTCAAAAACATAAAAAAAACTTGAATATTCAATTTAGACTTGAAGATAAAGAAACTGAAACTTTAGTAATGCAAAATATAAATACATTAAAAGGTATATTACAGCCATTACATTATAATATAGAAAGCATAACTTTTAAAAATGCTGCAGATAGTCAAAACGTTGAAACAGAAGAAAAAGATATATTAGAAATAAATGACTATAACCAAAGAATTGTATTTGATGTGAAAGGATAGCTATGCTAAAGAAATATAAAACTACCTTAAATAATGTAACAGAACAAATTGAAGTTAAAAAATCTAAATTTATTTCAAATGTATTTCAGATAAGTAGCGAAGAGGAAGCACAAAAATATATCGAAGAAATAAGAAAAGCAAATCCAAAAGCAGTGCATAATGTTTATGCATATATGTGTGGATATAACAATGAAATAGTGCGACAGTCTGATGATGGCGAACCTTCAGGAACTTCAGGTATGCCAACCTTAGATGTTATTTTAAAAGAAGATATAAAAAACACATTAATTGTAACAACAAGGTATTTTGGTGGAACTTTACTTGGTACGGGTGGTTTGGTTAGTGCTTATGGCTCATCTGCAAAGCTAGCCGTTGAACGTTCGCACATATTTGAAAAAGAATTATATATAAAACATTCAATTACCTGCCCCTATGACTTACATGGAAAATTGCAGTACACTATTTTAAATAGCAACAATTATTTAGAAGATACCATTTTTTCAAAGGAAGTTGAAATGATAATATATACACCTATTGATGATTTTAATAAATTTACAAGTGAAATAATGGAAATAACAAAAGGCACGATATCACCACAAACTATTACTAAAATATATTGTGCTTATATAAATGAAAAATTTATTGTATTTGAAGAATTAAAGGAGAATTAATATGTCGGGACATTCAAAATTTGCTAATATAAAGCATAAAAAAGCAAAAAACGATGCAATAAAAGGTAAGATATTCACACGTTATGGTCGTGAAATTATGCTTGCCGCACGTGAAGGTGGAAAAGATCTTGAAACAAACCCTCGCCTTAAGGAGATTGTACGTAAAGCAAAATCTAACAATATGCCAAATGATACAATAGATAGAGCAATTAAGCGTGGAGTTGGCGACCTTGGTGATACAGTTTTTGAACAAATAAGATATGAAGGCTATGGTCCAAATGGAGTTGCTATAATAGTAGATGCCCTTACTGATAATAGAAACAGATCAGCAGCAAATATAAGAAATGCCTTTACAAAAGGTTCTGGAAATATGGGTACATCTGGTTGCGTTTCCTTTATGTTTCAAGAAAAAGGTGTTATATACATAGAAAACAATGGTGAAAATCCAGATGAACTTATGGAATTTGCTCTTGAAAATGGTGCAGAAGATTTTGAAATAGAAGAAGAAGGTTTTGTAATATATACAACTCGTGAATTTTATTATAATATTATGAACGCTTTAGAAAAAAGTAATATTACACCTATTTCAGCAGAAATAACATTAATACCAGACACATATGCAACTTTAACTGATGAAACAGATATTAAAAATATGAATAAAATATTAAATCTACTAGATGAAGAAAATGACGTACAAGAAGTTTACACAAATTTAGAAGAATAATTAAATACTTATTTAATTTAAAAATATTCAAAATTAAATTTTTTACTATATAGTTATAGTAATTATTATATAAATATGATAAAATATTATAAGGATTTCTATAAATATATATTAATTAAATTGCGGGTGGAATATGGATATAAATAATTTTAAAAATATAGTCAATCTTAAAGAACATCGGATTAGCACAAAATTTTTAGGTACATTGATAATAATATTAGTTTTTATTTTAGTTATTTCAGCATCTTTTATGTTTAAAAGTATTATAAATGAAAACGATTCTCTTGCTAGAGAAAAAGCGTATAGTAAATATTCACAACAACTAATTGATGCATCAAATTATTTAACAACTAATGTATATTATTATGTTGTATCTGGTGATGAGCAGTACTATAATGATTATTATACTGAATTAAATGTAACTAAATCTAGGGAAGATGCCGTAAATAATTTGCTTAATCTAGGTGTAACTGATTTTGAGGAATCAACAATTACAGGTACACTTGACTTATCAAATGAATTAGCACAAATTGAAATTAATTCTTTTGAATTAATGAAAAACGGAAAAATTGATGAAGCTAGAGAATTGATTTTTAGTGAAACTTATGAATTATATAAAAATAAAATTAATAGCAACTATGCAAATTTGCAAAATGGAATTGATGAGCGTACAACAAAAGAAACTCAAAGTATTTTGTTTATAACTAAATTAACTTTTATAGTATCAATTATCGCTTGTATAGGCATTGCTTTTGCAACTATACTTCTAATATTAACTTTATATAGAATAAAAAGAGAATCCGATATCGATATCCTTACTGGATTATTAAACAGAAACGGCTACAAAGAAAAAATCAATAAATTAATTGATGCAGAACCAGATAAATATGGTGCCTTAATCTTTTGCGACATTGATAACTTAAAATTTATTAACGAATGTTATGGTCATAACAATGGTGATCGATATATACAATCTACAGCAAGTATATTCAAAGAATTCAGCGAGTATAAAAGTGTTATTGCAAGACCATCTGGTGATGAATTTCATATATATATACATGGTTTTGATACTGAAGATGACCTAATTTCAGCAATAGATACTAAAATGAAAAAACTAAGAAATTCTTATTTTGTAACTACATTACATATCGAAGAAAAAATTAGATTTTCAACAGGTATTTCAATCTATTTAAGAGATACAACAAAACTTGATGAATTAATAAAATTTTCAGATTATGCAATGTATAAAATGAAAAAAAATTCTAAAGGTGAGGTTGCTTATTATGATAAAACTACCTTAGATAAAACAATGTTTTTAGCAAGAAATAGTGGTTGTCTAGACGAGCTATTAGAAAAAGAATTATTAGATTTTGCTTTGCAACCTATAGTTTATTCAGATACTTTTGAAATATATGGTTATGAAGCATTAATGCGACCACAACTAGATATTATAAGTTCTCCATTTCTTCTACTTGAATTAGCAAAATCTGAATCTAAGCTTGATAAAGTTGAAAGACTTGTTTTGAAAAAAATGTTTAGCAAAATTAATACTAATCATAATACTCTAAGTAATTATAAAATTTTTATCAATAGTATAGCAGATCAAGTACTATCTGATACAGAATTTAATGACTATATAAAAACATACCCTAATGTTTTAGAAAGTGTAGTTATAGAAGTTACAGAGCAAGAGTATATAGATGAAAAAGTACTTAAAAACAAAACAGCTAAATTCAAGGAATTTGGTGCTTTAATTGCACTTGATGATTATGGAAGTGGTTATTCAAATGATTACTCATTATTAAGTGGTATCTACGATATAATTAAAATTGATATGAATATTATTAGAAATGTTGATACTGACACAAAAAGACAAGAAATAGTCAAATCAATTATTAAAATTTCAGAGATAAATGGTTATAAGATATTAGCAGAAGGCGTGGAAACGGCAAGTGAAGCTATAATACTAAGAGATTTTGGAGTTCACTATATGCAAGGATATTTCTTTGGAAAGCCAAATCTAGAAATTTTAGGTATAGAAGATAAAGCAAAAGAATTAAGAGAAAAATTACAAATAAACAATTCTTAATTACAGTGCTGAAAATGTCAATAAAAAAATATTACTAAGTAAACTGGCACAAAAATAGTGAGATATTCTATATATTTGTTTTAGTGCTATAATAAAGAGAAATTTTAGCAACCTTACAAAATAACAAAAACCTTAGAGAAAATCTCATTTTGTCGAGAAATCCTCTAAGGTTTTATTTTTTCTAAAAATTTTAATAGTAAAATGCCCTTATATAGCAAAATATTAGATTAGTATTAGATACAAATAATTAGTATAGCGATAACATATACAATATTATAAAGTATTATGCTGTAAATTTGCTGTACTTTTGCTGTACTCTGCTTTTCACAAGCACCTCAAACCTTTGTATTTACTAGGTTTTTACTCTAAAGGTTTCATTGTAGGGAAAAATAAAACGTCACGAATATTATCACTTTCAGTTAAAAGCATAACTAAACGGTCAATACCGATACCTAATCCACCTGTTGGAGGCATACCGTATTCCAAAGCAAGTAAAAAGTCTTCATCTATTTGATTGGCCTCATCATCACCTGCTTCACGTAAAGCCTCTTGACTTAAAAAGCGTTCTCTTTGGTCAAATGGGTCATTTAACTCTGAATAAGCATTTGCAAACTCACGACAACCAATAAAAAGTTCAAATCTTTCAGTAAAACCTTCTTTGTTTGGGTTTTTCTTAGTAAGTGGTGAAATTTCTACAGGATAGTCAGTAATAAAGGTTGGCTGAACTAAATGTTCTTCTGCAAATTCTTCAAAGAATAGACTTAAAATATCACCTTTCTTATGATAATTTTCAAAATGTACACCTTTATCATTTGCTATCTTTTTAGCTTCATCTGTATCTTTAATTTGATCAAAGTCGACACCAGCATATTGCTTTACAGCTTCTGTCATAGATAGTCTATTAAAAGGCTTACCTAAATCTATTTCGTGTTCAAAAAACTTTAAAGTTTTTTCACCATTAACTTTTTGGTGTAACTCCTTAATAAGGCTTTCTGTAAGTTCCATCATACCTTCAAAGTCTGTATAAGCTTGATAAAGTTCAAGTAAAGTAAACTCAGGGTTATGTCTAGTAGATAAACCTTCATTTCTAAAAACTTTACCCATTTCAAAAACTCTTTCAAATCCACCTACGATAAGTCTTTTAAGAGGCAATTCTAAAGATATTCTAAGACTTACGTCCATATCTAAAGCGTTATGATGAGTATCAAAAGGACGTGCTGCTGCACCACCAGGAATTTGTTGTAAAACTGGTGTTTCAACTTCCATAAACTCTCTATTATCTAAAAAGCTACGTATACCACTTAAAATTTTTGTACGCTTAACAAAAACCTTACGACTGTCTACGTTTGTAATTAAATCTATATATCTTTGTCTGTATCTAGTTTCTACATCACGTAATCCATGGAATTTTTCAGGTAAAGCATGAAAACTTTTAGCAAGTAAAACTACTTCTTTAGCTCTAACAGAAATTTCACCTTTTTGTGTTTTAAAAACTTCACCTTTTACCCCAAGTATATCACCAATATCATATTTCATAATTTCTTCATACAAATCTTCAGCAATAATCTTATTTGTAACATAGCTTTGAATACGACCATATCTATCTTGTAAATCGATAAATGAAGCTTTACCCATAATACGTTTAGTCATAATACGACCAGCTATGGCAACATCTTTACCTTCAAACTTTTCAAAAAAATCATGTATATCAACAGATTTAGTGTCAATGTCAAATTTCGTTTGTTGAAAAGGGTCAGCATTTTTACTTTGTAACTCTTTAAACTTTTCAATTCTAATTAAATTTTGTTCATTAAAATCTAATTCTTGTATATTTTCCATTATTCCTCCTTATTTACTTACAACTTCCAATATCTTGATGTTAATATTTCCTTCAGGTGTACGAGCAACGACAGTATCACCAACTTTATTACCAATAACGGCAATACCAATAGGGCTTTCATTAGATATTTTATTGTTTAGTGGATCAGCCTCAGCACTACCAACAATAGTAAAAGTTTCTTCAATTTTATATTTTTCGTCATATATTTTAACCGTACCACCTAAAGAAGCTCTTTCTCTATCTACGGTATCTTCTGCAATAACTTCTGCATTTCTAAGCATTGCCTCGATTTCAGCAATACGTGCCTCAATTTCAGCTTGTTCATCTTTAGCAGAATCATATTCAGCATTTTCAGAAAGGTCACCTTGAGCACGTGCCTCTTTTATTTTTTCGGCAACTTCTTTTCTTTTATTAATTTTCAGATCGTGAAATTCTTCTTCAAGTTTTCTTAAACCTTCACTTGTTAAAACAACTTTTTTATTATCCAAAATAGCACCTCTTTCATCTTAATATACTATGCAATAGTATAATCTTATCAATACTTTATTTTATAACATTATTTAAAATTAGTCAACTTTTTTAGATGATTTTTTATAAATTACTTAAAGTACTAGTTAATATGTTGTTAGTCACTATTTTATTTATTTTTACATTTTTAAAATCTTCTAAAGTAATAGATAAATCTTTTTCTTTTAAGTATTCATTAAAATTTTTATCTAAAATTTGTAAAATCAAGTATGTATCTTCCATAGTATAAATATCTTTATTTATTTTAAAATTAAAATATTTAAAGTTAAATACATCTTCACGAAGAGCTAAAATGCTTTTACTTTTCAAAATATCTTTAGAAAAATCTAAAAAAGCACTTCCACTTTTAAGTTTATGAACAATATTATCATCGTCATTTTCAAGATTTATTACTATATCTGAATGTACTAAATAATCAACGAAGTTTTTCTCATCTTTCATAATAGAAATATAAATACCAAATTCCTCGTAAACACGATCACAAAAATATATTATTTCTTCTGATATATTTTTTCCAAAAATTATTATTTCTTTACCGTAATCTATTATTTTACCTAGAGCAAACATATTTTTAAAATCATTCTCACATAAGATAACACATATTTTAGAACTACCTTTTTTAATTTTTAGTGAGTCTAAAGTGTAGTTTAAAACATCAGTTATTCCTAAAAGTTTAATAGCAACTATGTCAATGTCTAAAGGCTCAAGTACGTTATAAAATTTTTTTATGTCAAGATTAGTATCCAAAATTTCTTCTTTTGTTGCCCTTAAAATATCTTTATACAAAAAAATATCATCTAAAGCATCTTCTCTTGTTATAGGCAAAAAAACTTCTAACCCTTTTAACTCTCCAATAAATATTTCTTTAATTTTAAAAGGACAATTTTTAAGTAAAAATCCAAACAACATATTTTTATTATTCATATAAATTTTTTTTAATAACTTATTATTAAATTCAATTTCCTCATAACTTTTAATAAAATTTATTTTGCAGAAATAATACAAATTTTTATCAAACATAAAAAACTCCTAACTAATATACTTGTACATTATATTAGTTAAAAGCTTTTTTATTCACCATTTCTAAAAACTTCTAAAAGTTCAAATAACTCTTCTTTACTTTTAGCCATATTAACAGAAGCCCTAAAATTTTGACTATTTGAATATCCTTTTGAGTACCAAGCTAAGTGCTTACGCATCTCTTTTACAGCTATATGTTCAGGTAAAAGTTCACATAACATTGCAATATGTCGTTGTATGACACCACAAGTAACTTCTCTTGACCTTTTTTCAAGTATAACTTCTTCTTTTAAATAAGCAATTATATCTTGAAAAATAAAAGGATTTCCTTGAGAAGCATGTCCTACCATTATCCCATCAGCTTTTGTATGATCAAATATTGCCTTTGCACTTATACCATCTACAATATCACCGTTAGCTATAACAGGTATTTTAACAGCATTTTTAACATCTCTTATGATATCCCAATCAGCTACACCAGAATAATATTGCTCTCTTGTTCTACCATGAACAGCCACAAGATCAGCACCATTTTTTTCAGCTATCTTTGCAATTTCAACGGCGTTAATAAGCTCATTATTAAAACCTTTACGTATTTTAACTGAAACAGGCTTGTCTGTGTTTTCACGCATTGCATAAATTATATTACCAAAGTTTTCAGAGTCTTTCATTAATGCACTACCTTCAAAATTTTTAACGATTTTAGGTGCAGGACAGCCACTGTTTAAGTCTATCATATCAAAATCAAGATGATTTACTTTTTTAACGATTTGTCCTATAACACTAGGGTCTGAACCAAATATTTGAAGTACCACCGGCTTTTCAGTATCGTGAATATTTAACATATTTTTAGTATTATTATTTTCGTATAACAAACCTTTAGCACTAATTAGTTCGGTATAAACTAAACCAACACCCATTTCTTTACACAAAATTCTAAAAGGCATATCAGTAATACCTGCCATGGGTGCTAAAATAATGTTATTAGTAAAAACTTTATTTTTAACCTTTAGAGGCTTATAATATTCATTGTATTTTTCCATACTATATCTCCCTGCGTCCTTCTAAAGCTCTTGATAAAGTAACCTCATCAACAAACTCAAGGTCGCCACCTACAGGTACGCCATGTGCAATACGTGTAGTTTTAATACCCATAGGCTTAATTAGTCGAGAAATATACATAGATGTCGCCTCGCCCTCTACATTAGGGTTAAGTGCTAGTATAACTTCATCTATATCTTGTAATCTACTTAAAAGTTCTTTAATTTTAATATCATTCGGAGATACACTGTTCATAGGCGAGATTACGCCATGAAGTATATGATATAACCCTTTAAATTCATTAGTTTTTTCATATGCTGCCATATCACGAGGGTCTTCTACGACCATAATCATTTTATTGTTTCGCTTAAGGCTTGAACAAATAGGGCAAATATCTTTATCTGATATATTGCAACATATAGTACAATAATTTATCTTTTCTTTTGCTTGCTTTATAGAATCAGCTAAAATATCTACTTTTTCTTTAGGTAAATTAATAATATGAAAGGCAAGTCGTTGTGCAGACTTGCCTCCAATACCGGGTAATTTACTTAATTCTTCAATAAGTTTATTAAGAGAATCCCCATATACATTCATTAAAATAAACCTCCAAGACCAGCACCAGCACCACCAGTAATACGTCCCATTTCATTATTTGCAAGTTCTTCAATTTGACGAATAGCTTCATTTACAGCAGTTAAAACTAAGTCTTGTAACATTTCAATGTCATCAGGATCAACAACATCAGGACTAATATTAATTTCTAAAACTTCTTTTTTGCCATTTATTTTAACTTTTACAGCTCCACCACCAGAAGTAACTTCAAGTTCACGTTCAGCTAAAGAAGCTTGAGCTTCTTCCATTTGTTGTTGCATTTTTTGAGCTTGTTTCATTAAGTTGTTCATATTCATACCACCAGGCATACCCGGAGCACCTCTAAAACCTTTTGCCATAATATCCTCCATATTTATAATATATTTTTATTTTACACTTCCTCAATAGGAAAATCAATATCTTCTTTAAAATTTCTTTCCTTTTTTACAACTTCTTTTTCTTTAAAGTTTATTTCCACATCAATTATAACTTGAAAATCTACTTTTTCATCAAAAAACTTTTCAAGAGCATCAAGTATACTATCTTTATTATTTTGTATTACATCTCGACTAATTGTATCTTGCACAACAAAAGTTAAATTGTTTTTATATATAATAATAGAAGATTTTTCAATTAACTTACCTGTCAGTCTACCTTTAATCTTTGAAACAAATCTAACATAATTACTTCTTATAAATGCTAGTTTTTTATTTAGGCTTTCATCAGATGAAATAAAATCACTATTATCACTATTTTTAATAGCACTACTGTTTTCATCAATATCTGTAGGTTTATTAGTCGCTTTATTGTAACTTACTTCTTCTTTTGATACAATTACACCTTTTTCAAGTATTTCTTTTTGACGGTCTTCCAAAGCAACAATTCTTGAAACTAAAGCATCACTACCTTCAATCAAACTTGGATTACACAGTTTTATACAAAGTAATTCAAAGAGAACTTTTTTATTTGAGCTATATTTCACCTCAGAAAGAAGTTTTGAAAATTGTTCAATATAAAGCATAATTTCTTCTTTTTCGATATTTTCACAAAGCTCCGTATAAAGTCTTTTAGTCGTAGCACTTCCAATAAAAAGATCACTACAAACTTTAATACTTACTAAATCTCTAAAAAATTCAAGTAAAGTATTTATAACTTGAATTATATCAGAACCAGAGGAAGTTAAACTTGAAATATTTAATAATACTCTTTCTACATTACGATCAAGTAAAGCTTCCAAAAAAGAAATTAAAATAACTTTATCTATACCACCTAAAATATTAATAATATTTTCATAAGTTATTAGCTCATCAAAATAAAATGCACGTGCTTGATCTAAAATCGATAAAGCATCTCTCATAGCACCATCAGCTATAACTGCTATATATTTTAAGGCTTCATCTTCTATGTTAATGTTCTCTTGTATACTATATTTTTTTAAACTATTTTCTATATCATCTTCAGAAATTCTTTTAAAGTCAAAACGTTGAACTCTTGATAATATAGTTTGAGGTATTTTTTGTGGATCAGTAGTTGCTAAAATAAAAACAACCATTTTAGGTGGTTCTTCTAAAGTTTTAAGTAAAGCATTAAAAGCACCAATAGATAACATATGGACCTCATCTATTATATATATCTTATACTTATTTCCACCAGTAGAATATTTCACATCATTTATTATATCTCTTATGTTGTCAACGCCATTATTACTAGCAGCATCTATCTCTATAACATCTAAGGAAACGTTAGAATTTACTTGCTTACAGCTATCACATTCATTACAAGGCTCAAAAAAAAGTTCACTTTTTACCTTATTTTCACAATTTACTGTTTTAGCAAAAAGCTTTGCCGTAGAAGTTTTACCAGTACCACGTGTTCCAGAAAAAAGATAAGCATGAGAAATAAAATCTTTTTGAATTTGATTTTGCAAAGTACGAACAATTAGACCTTGTCCAACTAAATCTTTCCATAGTGATGGTCTAAGTTTTCTATATAAAGCTTGTTTTGTCATAAAACCACCTCAAAAGTTTTTTTTTAATGAAATTTGAACTTAAAACACATATTCAAACCATAAAAATCTACGTCACACAGAATTTAACAAAGTATTTTTAGCGCCAAACTTAGTTATATAATTATTTTATTTTTCGTTAATAATCAAAAACCGTCAAATAAATATAGTTAAATGACGGTAGTTTAAATTAAAATTATAAAATGAAAATCCATGCACCTAACTTCGACAGAAAACAACCAGCGTAAAGAAAAACCTTTGCTCATATTAAGCACCCTTACGGCACATAAAGATAATCGCTTAGTGCTGCTACATTCCTGTCCTGACACGATTCACAAGTCTTTATTGCGTAAGACTTAATAATCAACACAACGATAAACCTTTCGTTTTGACCATTTTTAGCCTCAATTTAGGCATCACCTCTGCTACAGTGGATTGCAGATACAAGGAACCACTACCTCCCCGGCTAGCATGGAAACTTTAAGTAGCATAAGCTACTTGTTATATTATATAAGTTTTTTTCACTTTTGTCAAGATAAGCTAACTATGCTTTTTTACGTATAATTTCGACTTTATATCCATCAGGATCTGTAACAAAATAGATGTTAGCAGGCTTATCTGTAACACTATATATATTTGTACAAGTATAACCTAAACTTGTATGATATTCGTGAGATTTTTCTAAATCTTCAACTTCAAGAGCAATATGTGAGTATCCAGTACCAATAACATAAGGCTCAGGTTGGTCGTAGTTAAAAGTTAACTCAATTTCGTGTGTTGTTTCGTCATCAATTAAATAAACTAAAGTAAATTTTTTTTCAGGATTATCAAGTCTACGACTTTCTTTTAAACCTAAAGCTTTTTGGTAAAACTCCAAAGACTTCTCAAGATCAAATACACGTATACACGTATGTAAAATTTTAAATTTCATAATAAATTTCCTCTCTTAAAAAAATAAATTTTCAATACCATTAAATAATATTATTGCACCCAAAACTCTAATAACTATTTTATTAAAGTTTGATAGTTCATATTCCAAAGGCTTAGAACTGAACCTTTTTAAAAAATTTATAGGTAAAATTATGAAAAAAGCACCTAAAAGTATTATAATAATATTTTTAAAAATTTCCATAATTCTCCTTACATAAGTAACAAAATTTCACGTAGAAGTTTACATGCAACTGCAGTAGAAACACCGCTATTATCATAACTTGGTGACAACTCATTTATATCAGCACCGATAATATTTAAGCATTTTAGTTTAAGCAACGCATTTAACAGTTCATTAAATGTAACTCCTCCTGCTTCTGGAGTACCAGTACCGGGAAAAATTGACGGATCTAGAACATCGAGGTCAACCGTCAAATATACCTTTTTACCCATAAGTAGTTCCACATACTCATCAATTTTACTTAGATTAAGTGGACAAAAATTTGTGTTGTTCTTACCAAAATCAAATTCTTCCTTTGTACCAGAGCGTAAACCAAGTTGAAACACATTTTTTGAACCAACCATTTCAGTTACACGTCTAATAACAGTAGCATGGGATAATTTTTCACCTAAATAATCTTCACGCAAATCACAATGAGCATCAAAATGCAAAACATAAACATCATCATATTTTTTTGAAATTGCTTTCATTGTACCATAGGTGACTAAATGCTCACCACCTATCATTAAAGGTTTTTTATTAGCATTTAAGATTTCAGTAGTATAATTTTCTATATCTGTAAGAGAAGTAGAAACATTACCAAAAGGTAATTCTAAATCTCCTCCGTCAAAAACATTAATGTCTTCTAAATCTTTATCTTGATATGGACTATATGTTTCAATACCAAAAGACTCAAGTCGCATAACTTTTGATGCAAATCTAGTTCCGGGTCTAAAAGATGTTGTAGAGTCAAAAGGTGCTCCAAAAATTACAATATTAGATTCCTCAAAAGAACTATCACACCCAATAAAAGTAGAAATATTTTTATTGAACATTTTCAAGCATCTCCTTAACATAGTTAGGCAAAGCAAAAGCACCTAAATGTAAATCTGTATTGTAATATTTTGTTTTTAAACCTAAATCATTCCATTCTTTAGCTTTTAAATCTTTAATAGGGTGATATTTTTTTGATGCAAAACCAAAAAGCCAATGGCCAGAAGGATAAGTTGGAATATGTGCTTGATAAACCATAGCTACTTCAAAAATATCCTTTATACGTTTATGTGCTCTTTTCATATTATTTGCATATGCATCATAATAAGGTGACTCATGTTGATTTATTAAAATACCTTCATCAGACAATGCTCTGTGACAGTTACCATAAAACTCAGCTGTGAAAAGGCCTTCTCCCGGTCCAAAAGGGTCTGTGGAGTCAACAATAATCAAATCATATTTTTCTTCCGTTTGACGAACAAATTTCAAACCATCTTCATAATAAGCATGAACTCTTTTATCATCAAGTTTACTTGCCGTAATAGGAAAATATTTTATCGAAATATCTACAACTTCTTTGTCAATTTCTACAAAATCAATTTTTTCGATACCTTCATATCTTGTAAGTTCACGTATTGTTCCACCATCACCAGCACCAATAACAAGGACATTTTTTATTTTAGGATTTGTAGCCATGGCAGTATGAACTATCATATCATGGTAAATGAATTCATCTTTTTCAGTAACCATCATTAACCCATCTAAAGTGAAAAATTTACCAAACTCTTTTGATTCAAAAACGTCTATTTGTTGAAATTCACTTTTATTTGTATAGATGTGTTTATCAACCTTTATAGAAAACCTCACATCTTTTGTATGCTCCTCTGTGTACCATAATTCCATTACTATAACCTCACTATTCTAAAACGTTAATGTACTCAAGCTCCATATCTAAAGTACCTAACAATAAGCAACCTTTTTCCTTACTATATTTTATATATTTGCATATTTCTTCTGTTATA
Organism: Lachnospirales bacterium; assembly: GCA_047974615.1. Taxonomy (GTDB): domain Bacteria; phylum Bacillota; class Clostridia; order Lachnospirales; family CAMZNU01; genus JBKEBX01. The sequence goes on along the minus strand of JBKECM010000029.1, from coordinate 24,058 downwards.
AGCTCACCGGGTGCAACGATAGGTATACCGGGAGGATAAGCCATAACAAATTCCCCACTTATTTCACCTATTGCATCATTTATTTTTACTTTCTTTACATTACCGTAAAAAGCTTGCTTAGGTGTCTTTTTGATAATTGGTTCTATATATTCAACCTTAAAAAGTTTATTAGAATTTTGACTAAATCTACGTTTTATTTCCGATAAAGAAGCACATAATCTCTCTATTTGAAATTTTGTATCACCTACAGAAACAATGGCTAAGGTATTGCTTAAATCCCCAAGCTCCATTTGTATACCATAATCATCTCTTAATTTATCATAAACTTCAATACCGGCCAAGCCAATATTTTGGGTATTTATGCAAAGCTTTGTAGTGTCAAAATCATATATATATTTGTTGTCTATTATTTCTTTGCCAAAGGCATAATACCCATCAACTTTATTTATTTCTTCACGAGCATATTCACATAATTCAATTACTTTTTCAAATATTTCTTTACCATTAACAGCAAGATTATGCCTTGCTATATCTAAAGAACCCATTAACAAGTATGAAGGACTAGTAGTTTGTGTTATGTTTATAATAGTTCTTACGTAGTCAGGATTTACTCTATTTTTTTTCAAAAGTAAAACAGAACTTTGAGTAAGTGAGCCTCCCGTTTTGTGTATACTAACAGCAGCCATATCACAACCTACTTCCATAGCACTTTTAGGTAATTTCTCATTAAAATAAAAATGTGTACCATGTGCCTCATCAGCTAAAACTAAAATTCCTCGTTTATGAGCTTCATCAACTATTTTTTCAAGTTCTGAGCAAATACCATAATATGTTGGGTGATTTACAAGTACAGCTTTAGCATCAGGGTTTTTATCCATCTCAGCTATAACATCTTCTGTATTCATACCAAGAGGAATTCCAAGTTGCTTATGTATACCGGGATTTACGTATATAGGCACAGCACCAATTAAAATCAAAGCATTAATAGCAGACTTATGCACATTACGAGGCATAATTATTTTATCACCCTCTTTTAATGATGCCATAACCATAGCTTGTACACTTGAAGTTGTACCACCAACCATAAAAAAGCAATGATCAGCGCCAAAAGCATCTGCCATAAGTTCTTCTGCCTCTTTTATAACAGAAACAGGGTGAGCCAAAAAGTCTAAAGACTTCATAGAATTTGCATCAATCTTAATAGTTTGTGCTCCAAAAAAGTCAACTAAGTCAGTACTGCTTTTACCTTTTTTATGTCCCGGCACATCAAAGGATACAATTCTTGCATCTCTATATTCTTCCATAGCCTTTGCAAGAGGCATCACGTTTTGATTAAGTTTCATATAACCCTCCAAAACATTTATTTACTATATATATTTGTACCAGTAAAAATTTCCTGCATTTCTTTTTCTAAATGACTTAATATAACTTTTTGTTCTTCTTCATCTATCTCATCTGTACTTTTATTGAAAATGTAATCAGAAAGTTCTAATTCTTTTTTACGCATTTTTGTATGGAACAAATTCGATTGATATATATTCATATCTATAGAATGATATTGAGTTATAGTATCCTCAAATATGTAGTCTTGTATCGAACTTATTTCGTGATCTATATAACATTTTTTCCCTTTAACTTCTCTAGTGAAACCACGTACTCTGTAGTCAAGAGTTAAAATATCTGAATCAAAACTATCAATAAGATAGTTCAAAGCCTTTAGGGGTGAAATTGTACCACATGTTGAAACATCAATATCAACTCTAAATGTAGATAAATTATTATCAGGGTGTGACTCTGGATAAGTATGCACAGTTAGATGACTTTTGTCTAAATGTCCCATAATACTGTCTTTAAGTGGAATTAAACCTTCTCCTTTATTACAAGATGGATCGATATCTTCAACAGGCTCCTCGCTAATAAGCAAGTTAACACTTGCACCTTGTGGGTCATAATCTTGCTTTGAAATATTTAAAACACTAGCACCAATCATTTTTGTAACATCACATAAAATCTTGGTTAGCCTTTCAGAATTATATTGTTCATCAATATAATCAAGATAAGCTTTCTTTTCCTCAAGCGTCTTTGCATAGCAAACATCATAAATATTAAAACTTAAAGTTTTAGTTAGGTTATTAAAACCATAAAGACGTATTTTGTTGTTCAATTAACAGTCCTCCTTAGAACTCTGTATTTTACAAAGTTTTCCATTATATTTTTAGGTATATACCTTGAATAAAGTATATTAAATTATTAAATAAAATTCAATACTTTTTTAATAATTTAAATAAATTTCTTTACACAATTTATTTATAATGTAGCCCTTCATTATTATATGAAACTGCTATTAAATGACATAAAAAAACTAAATTTTTTTCACCAATTCTCCCTATTTTAACGCTATAACGATAAAACTGTTGTTTCATCTATTCATATCTAGCTTGCATATCAATTCATAAATTCAACTTGTTTTTAATAAGTATTAATAAACATAAATTATACTAAAATTTATTTATCAAAGAAACCCCCGCCATTATGTGAACGAAAAGCTTTAGATGTAGCTTGTGGCTTGCTTTTACCATTACGTAAAAATTTTTGATTATCTTGTTGGTTTTTACCTTTTTTATCTTCAAGAAACTTACGCATAAGTTCTTGTTGTGTCATTTTTGTATCTTTACTCATTTTTCCTCCTAAAACTCATATTATAAACTATAACTATCATAACTATTATAACAGAGAGAGCTAAAAATAGATATAAAAAATAATTGACATCATTGCAAAATGCAATTATGCCATTATTTGTAAAACAAATTCAAGCCGCCCAAAATACGACAGTTTCTAGAAATGGCTAAAAATTAAGTATAGCCAGATAACAAAAAGGAACTGTAACACTACAGTTCCTTTTCTATTACATTGTATATTTGAATTATTTACTTACAAAACCAGCTTTTACAAGTATTTCAGTAGCTAAATCAATTTTTCCTTCTGGAACTAAAACGATAGGACCAGTACAACCCATACCGCTTTCTGCATAGATTTTTTCTTTCCATAATGCACTTACAGCACTATCTAAATCCATAACGTCAACACCAGAAACTTGACCAGTTACAACTTCAACAGGAGGTTTTTCAACAACTTCTGCAGCAGCACCAGCAACTTTTTTAGGTACAACATCATTTAAGCCACAGTTAATAGCTTTATCGATTTCTTCACGTGCAACTTTAACAAAATTACCTTTTGCAAGTTGGAATGTGTGTACAATAGCTTTAGCAACAACAGGAGTTCCAGATGCACGGCTAATGATAGAAACAAGTTTATTGTAGCCTTCACCAACACCAGCACCGTAGCCATAACCAACAGCTTCATAGCTACCACCAGTAGTGAATGAAGAGAACATCTTCATTAAGATATTACCAGTTAATGTATCAGAAACCATACAGTCAACGTTACCTACGATTAAGTCGTTACCACGCATTACAGCACCACCATCAGCACGAACTGAAGATGAGAAACTGAAATCATAACCATTTTCTTTAAGTTTGTTTAAAGCTATTTCAACGTTTCTAGCACCATCCAAGTTTAATACGCCAACTGTAGGATTTGCAATACCTAAAGCTTTAGCAGTAGCAATAGAATATACTGCATTTTTAACCATAGCTAAAACTCTTTCAGTGTCAGAAGTACCAGTAGTAGTACCAACTAACATTTCATTACCCATAGGAGTAACAACACGACCAACAGTAGAAACACCTATTGGGAAGTTATAATGCATAGTTACACAGCCATCTAAATAGCCACTATCAAGTAATTCTTCCATTTTTTTATGAGCATCACTTTCACTAGCAACTTCAACAACTTCAAGGTTAGTGTTGCATTTTTGACCGATAACAACAACTTCAAATTCATTGCTTTCTTTGCTAGCTATTTCAGCACCTTTTACGATATTATCAATACCATGCTCAGAACCTAAGTTAGTAACACCAATTCTATATAATTTTCCATTAGTAGCAACTTTTTGTTCAACAACTTGACCTTTGTTTCTTTCAAGCATAATAGAAACACCATCAAAAAGGTTAGTCATACGACCTAAGAATAAACTACCTTTACCGATAATAAGAGCTTTATTAACGCTACCAGTAGTTAAATCACCTAAAGCTTCACCTAAGTAAGGTACACCAGAAGGGATATGTCCTTGAGTAGGAGCACAACCAACCATACCTTTTTCTTCGATAAACTTAGCGATATCTCCACGTTCGATTTCTTGTTGAAGTACAGCAAGAGCAGCAATCATTTTATAGTTTGCTTCAGGAACGTCACCAGCACCAGCAGGTTTAGTGATGTCAGGGTTTTGCATTTCAACAGAGAATTTATCAACATCAGTGATTTTAAGACCAGCTTTTTTAAGTGGTGTAGCAACTAAAGATGTAATAACAGCTTGAGGAGCAGAACCAGTACCAACAGTATGACGTCCTACGATATCAGTGTTAAATACAGGTGATTTAAAATCATCTTCAGAAATTAATGTAGCGAAACCACCAACAACGTCTTCTAAGATAGGAACGCCTTTTTTAACATGGTCTTTACCATTCATACCAAGTTTAGCAGTAGCACCACCTGCTACAACAACAACATTTTTGTAAGTGCCAGCTTTAACTAAAGAAGCAGCTTGGATTAATGCGTGTGTAGGAGCAGCACAGAAACCACGAGTATCTGAACCAGTAGCATTAGTACAACCACACATTTCAGCGATAGACTTAGCGAAGTTACCACCACCACGTTGGTTCATATCACCACAAGCTTCTTCCGAACACTCGATAACGTAATCAACAACATTTGGATTTATATTATAGTTAGCAAAAAGATTTTTAAGTGCAATAACACCTGAAGCTTTTACAACTAAGTTTTCAAACATAACGTGAGCATTTAAGTTAACGTCAATATCATGTGCACGTTTAACACTACCAACTACTTTGCCTTCATAGGCAATAGGCTCACCATGGTCAGCTATATCTTTTTCAATTTCAGCTAAACTTGTACCTTTAAGTTTAGGTATAAATTCTTCTAATAATTTATGAGCAGCAAAAGCTACTTTAATTTTTTCTACAAAATTTTCTTCAAGTTTAACAAGTTCAAATACGTCAACAGCTTGTAATAAACCGATAAACTCAATTTCAGGCATGATTTCACCACGTTTAGAAAAACGTCCAAAATCTACTTTTTTATCATAATATGGAAACTCAACTTTTTTAAGTTCATCTGTAGTCATATTTCCAATATAAGTTTGGTTCGGTGGATATGATACAACTTCCTCAAATGTTCTAAAACTATTTATAATATTTTTTAAATATTCACTATCAGGATTTGTGATTCTTTCAGATGTTTGTGTTGTTCCATTGTGAATGATCATTTCTGGTGTATGTATTAATACATAACTTGCACCTTTTAAAACTGGATTGCTCATATAGTCCTCCTTAAATTAAGTGGCTAGGCTATAAAAAAACTTTTATATCCATAGCCACTATAAGTAAATTTAATTATTAAAACACAGTTTGTTCAGAAACTTCAGTTTGTAAAGCCTCAAGAGACTTTTCAACGATTTTTCTTCTAATTTTGTATTCCTCTTCTTTAGTTTGAAGTGGATTACCAAGTGGATAAGGAATAGCTACAGCAGGTACGATTCTGTTAGCACCAACTGTTAATGAGATAGGTACAACTGTACAAACGTGTACAACTGCGATACCAGTACGCTCAATTTCTTTTACCATCGTTGCGCCGCAACGAGTACAAGTACCTCAAGTAGAAGTTAAAATAACAGCTTCAACCCCATCAGCAACAAGTTCCTTAGCGAACTCAGCAGCGAAAGCTTTAGAGTTACCAACAGATGTACCGTTACCAGTAGTTGTATAGAAATATTTGTGTAATTCGCCGATTTTGCCTTCTTTTTCCATAGCACGTAATACGTCTACAGGAATAACTCTGTCTGAGTCTTCGTTAGCATAAACAGGGTCATAACCACCGTGAGCAGTTTCATGAGTATCAGCAGTTAAATCAGAGAAACCACTGATGTCATACTTACCATATTTAGAAGCACTTGAAGATTCGATTCTATCTGGATTTCCTTTAGGAACAATACCACCAGAAGTTACGATAGCAACTTTAACTTTTGTAATGTCTTTAATTGCTTTTGCAGGTGCAACGTTATCAAAAACAGGCATTGGATATTCAGTAACGAATTCTTTACCATTGATTTTGTCAACAAGCATTTTAACAGCACGAGCTGCGCCACGCTCTTCAACAAAAATATTTTTTCTTTTACCACGAGAGAAGTAACCTTCTTCAGTTGGTAAACCGATTTCTTCGCCATTTGCAAGTTTAAGAGAAAACTTAGCAAGAGCAGGTGCAGCAGTTCTCATACCACCAGCATTGTTAGCAGTTGGTAAAATGTAAACATCTTTTCTAAATGAATCTACACCAGGGTTTTCTTCATACATAGCTGTAACAACAGGAATGTTAAGTTGTTCTTGAACTATTTTTGAAATTGTACCACAAGCCATACCGTAACGACCAGCGTTAAAAGCAGGACCTGCAATAAATAAGTCAGGCTTATAAGCCTTAATCATATCTATAACTTCTTTTTGTGCAACTTCTAAATTTTCATTGAAATAAGAGTCACCACAAATAATTGTTCCAACGATTTCAGCGTTATCGCCGAAAGCTTGTTGTAATGCCATACCAGGACCTACAACACCATCAGTTGAACTTGGTTTAATATCAGCTTTTTCTTCTCCACCGATACCACCGAAAAATTGATTTATATAATGTACTACACGAATTTTACTCAAGTTTTTCACCTCATAAGATTTGGAATAGAGGTTTTGCTCCAAAGAGCAAAACCTATTTATTGATATTAAAATTTACAAAATTGGCTACGGATATCTTTCATTTCAGAAATAACACCATCAACATCAAGTACCATTTCCATCATTCCGATTTGCTCATCATACACACTAGCATCTACCTCTTGCTTGAATTCTTCTTCAAACACGTGATAACATCTGAGTCCCAACTGAACTCCTGCTAATGAACCAGAAAAAGTAGGATCGCCATTTGTTACAGTTTCAGCTGCAAGACCTGCAGCCTCCCCTTCAGCAGCACCGATAATAACTATTACGTTTTCGGCACCGTGATCTTCTACGGCTTTTTTAACCCTATTTTGATTTTCTAAGTCCATTGCACCAGCGGCAGTTCAGACAAAGCATTCTGTAGTTGCATAGATTACGTCAGCTTTAGTAGATTTTAAACACTCTTCAGCTGCTGCTGCAGGTATACCATCTCTATCGCCGATTATAATGATTTTTTTGTCATCAAATAATCCCATCTCTACACGTCCTTTCATATTTTTAAATTTTAATATATTAAAACAAAATAAATTGTTTTAACCGATTTTAAATAGCTCTAAAGATTAATTTTCTTAGAACTCACGAGCAGTCATTTTATTGAAACCTAACTCGTTTGTTGCACCAGTAATAATTTGTATTTCTGCTTCGATAGTACCATCTGGTCTTAAAGAACCGTCAAAACCACCAGCAACTTTATCTACATAGTCATAAGTACCGATAATTCTGTCCATTTTAGGAAGAAGGATAACTTCATTTGCGTTACCACCAGTAACTGTAGCATTTGCAGCAACATCAGCATCAGCTAATGATTGGCTTAAACCGTCACGACCTGCATATTCATCAGTAACGATAACAGTTTTGATACCTTCAGCTTCAATTTTTTTACAGTTCATGATAAGGTCTGTATCTGGGTTACCGAAACCTTCTTGAGATACGATAGCAGCATCAGCGCCTAACATTTTACAAAGTTTAGCAGTCATATTTGAAGAACGCTCTTTATCAGCTAAGAATACGTTTTCATTAGTAATAACAACACCTAAGAAGTTAAGTTCTTTACCATGTTTTTTGTAAAGTTCTTCGATAATTGGGTTGTTTAAATGGTGGTAAGAAGTATTTTTATCACAAGCAGAAACACAGTTACCAGAAGCAATAGCACCGTCCATTACTTCCGTTGGGTATAAGAAAGTAGGAATAATCTTTTTAGCATCTACGCCATATACGTATGTGTCATGTAAAAGACCTTGAGTTTGTAACATATATACATATGCAACTTTTGGAAGATCTTTGTATTGAGCAGCTTGCTCAAGCACTGGTAATGTTTCGAAAGTTTCAACTTCATCAGGCTTAACATTTTTACCTAAAGCGCCTAAGAAAGCAGCAGCCTTTAGACCAGCAAAACGTGCAGCAGCTTCATTTTCATATTGATTTAAACCTTCAGCAGGTTCAATAACTAAACATAAATTGAAAAGTTTAGAGAAAGGTGTATATTCAGCACCGATACCACTCATATCGATAATACCCTCTTGGAAACCAACAATTTTACCACAAGTTACAACTGCAGAACCTTTAAGAACGTGTGTTCTACCACTACCAACAGTTTCAACTTTACTTAAAAGACCTGGATGGATACCACCGTTACCCTCAACTTTAACACGTGGTTCAATAACGTCTTTTACAGGTGTAATTCTTGTGCTTTCACCTGGTTTAGCAATTTCAAGAGTAACAGACTTAATTCTGTCATCTTCTAAAACGATTTTAGTAACATCATCTTTGTTTACAAAAATTGTACCATTTTCAACTTTTGATACCTCACCAAAAACCATGTCCTTAATAATAATTTTACCTAGTTCGAGTTTCATAAAAGCCTCCTAAAAATTAAATATGTTCTTTAATCATATTTTCAACATTAACCTTCGTAGCATCGTCTTTAGTAAGCTCAGCTATTTTTTCCCCATCTTTAAAAAGAGCGATAGTAGGTAAACCTAAAACCTTATGCTTAATAGCAAGACGACGAGCTTGAGAAGTATTAAGTTTTGTAAATTTCAATTTATCGCCATAAACTTCACTTAAAGCGATAATGTCTGGTAAAAGTGCTTCACAAGGAACACACCCGTCACCAAAAAAGTCAACTAACACAACACCATTTTCCTCTAAAACTTCTTTGTCAAAAGTGTCTTTATCAACAACTAACATATAAAATCCTCCTTTATTATATTTATATTAAAAATGTTCATTAATATACTTTTCAGCAGAAACACAAGCTATTGCTCCATCAGCAGCAGCCGTAACAACTTGACGTAAAGATTTAACACGAACATCACCAGCAGCAAAAACGCCTTCGATATTTGTATTCATATCATCATCTGTTTTGATATATCCACCTTCCATATCAAGTGTACCTTCATAAATTTTACTTACTGGATCAAATCCGATGAATGGGAAAATACCAAAAGTTCCATCATCTTCATCAGCAAAGTATTCAGTAGTTTCATTAGTCTTAACGTTTTTAAACACTACAGACTCAACAATACCGTCACCTTTAATTTCTTCAACTACAGTATCCCACATAAAGTGCATTTTTTCATTTGCAAAAGCTTTGTCAATGATACTTTTAGCAGCACGTAACTCGTCACGTCTATGAACAACAGTAACTTTACGAGCAAACTTAGTAAGATACATAGCTTCTTCAATAGCAGAATCTCCACCACCGATAACAAAAACTTCAAGTTCTTCAAAGAAGTTAGCATCACAAGTAGCACAGTAAGAAACACCTTTACCAGTTAATTCTTTTTCGCCTTTACAGCCGATAAGTTTTGGAGAACCACCGTTTGCAACAACAACAGCTTTAGCTTTATATTCTTTGTCAGCACTTTTAAGAACTTTAATTTTTTGTGAAAAATCAAAAGAGATAATATCATCTTTTTCAATAACAGCACCGAAACCTTCAGCTTGTTCTTTCATTTGAGCGATTAAAGAAGGTCCAGTTGAATGATGAGGTGCACCAGGATAGTTTTCAATTTCGTCAGTTATAACGATTTGTCCACCTACTGCTTTTCTTTCTAATAATAAAACGTCAAGTTTCGCACGTCCAGCATATAAACCACAAGCAAGACCAGCAGGACCAGCTCCCACTACTACGATGTCATAAATTTTGTCCATAATATCCTCCTAGTTTTTAATTATATCATAGTCAATGAGCATAAAATCTTCATTAACCGATTGAATATACACAGGTGTTTTTTTATTAGCATAAAACTTATCATAAACCCCGATAGCTTGTTCTAATATATCTAAATCCATTAAACTTATTTCGCCTATTTCTCCTACTATTACAGATTTATAAGGTGTTTCGTTAGGCTTTATACTTGAAGTTAAAGGGTGCGTAAGTAATTTATGTCCTTTATGTATCATATCACGAGCATAAACTAAAATTTCTCTATAAGTTGCACTTTCCAAAAAAACTATTTTAACCTTATTGCCACTTTCGATTTTTTCAGCAACTAAAGGGTTATTTGTTATATAATATCTCATAAACACTCTCTTTTGCTTTTATTTAACACAAAATTACTACTTACAAAAAAAGACAGCAAGAAAAAGCAGCTTTTCTTCTGTCTAAAAATCCAGAATTTGTCCATATGTTTTACTTTAACCTGAGAAATTCATATTATGCCGCTAACATAATACTTGTACCTACGGTGGCTTTTCGCACTCTCAAACATATATCAACCAATTATAGTAGTTTTTTTATATCTGTTAATATAATAACACATTTTTAGGTAAACGTCAACTAAAAAATCAAATTTTCATTCATAAATTTATTAAATATTAATATAATATTCTGTTATCGCCAACTCTTTTAGTATATTTTGCATTATCAAAATAGTCTAATAACATTAAACTGTATTTTCTACTAGAATTAGTAATATTTCTAAAATCTGCTAGAGTAATATTGCCGTTTTTATTTACAAATTCTTCTATAATTTTTTTAGATTTATTGATATATTCCATATGAATATATATATCTTTGTCAATACGTACAATAGAAATATCTAATATACTTTCCAAAACTTCTTGTGTATTTTTATTTAATGGTAAAATTTCGTCAATTTTAAGAGGTGCAAAACCTAATTCAAATAAAGAATTTTCGATTTTTTCTTTTATAGACAACTGTTCTTTAGTATATGACATTTGAAAATTTAGTAAAGAATACAAACCTTTTGTGGACTTAATTATATTTTCTTCTTCCATAATACAAAGTAATTGTGAAAAATCTTTAAGTTTATATGGTGTCTTTACAACATTTCTTATTTCTTCTTTATTCATACCAACTTTAAGAGGATTGTTACAGTGAAAATCGTTTAAAGCAAGTATAACATCTTCTACATAATCATTATAAGTGTCAATATGTAAATAAAATTCATTTATTTTAACTACATATTTACTATTAATTAAGTCATCAACTTCTTTTTCTGCAATTTCTTTAGATATAGAAAGTAAAGTTAAAAGTTTGCCAATAGATACGGTTTCCTTTGCATTATTTTTAAGAACATCTAAAAGTTGTGAGTTTTCAGATTTTTCTTCCATATTTATTAGTCTACTGTATTCTACTTCGTTTATATTTTTATGTTTAGTAGCATTAACTGTTAAAACTACACCACCACCAATGGTAACAAGTGGTGAAAAAAGTCTAAGTACAAAAGGGTCGTCCTTTTTAACATAAACACCTTCTTCAAATCGAAGCTGACAATAACCACTTTCTCCACTCTTAATCACATTTTGATTTATAGGAACAACACGTGCCAGCACTTCTTTTGTTCCTACATAAACACGCACTCTATCCCACATCTTAATTTCTTTATAGCTTTTAGATACAGTTATCTTTACATCTGCCATATCAGTATAAACTAAAGAATTTTCAAAAGCTAAAACATCACCTCTTTTAACTTCTTCTTTTCGTATACCAGTTAAGTTTATTGCTGTTCTCTGTCCAGCAAACGCTTCATTTACATTTTCCTCGTGTACTTGAATACTTCTAGGCTTGACTTTAATATTTTGTGGATATAAGAATATTTCCTCATTTACTTTTATAGAGCCTTCTGATAAAGTGCCCGTTACAACAGTACCAAGCCCTTTAAGTGTGAAACTTCTGTCAATATTAAGCCTTGCAGGCAAATTTACAGGTTTATCTTTAATAGCATTAGCAAAGTTGTCAAGTTTTTCAATAAGTTCAGGTATACCACGTCCTGAAATGCTATCAACTTTAATATATTCTGCCTTTTCAAATAATGTATCCTTTAATTTTTCGTAAACATCTTCAATGATAAGTTCTAAATCTTCATCATCTACAAGATCACATTTTGAAAAAACAATTAATGAGTTTTCAAGATTTAAGTGACTTAATATTTCGATATGCTCAATAGTTTGTGGCATAACACCTTCTTGAGCACTAACAACAAGTAAACATAAGTCAATTCCAACTGCACCAGCAATCATATTTTTAATGAAACGCTCATGACCGGGTACATCGACAATACCGCATCTTTCCTTAGAAGGCAAATCAAAATATGTAAAACCAAGATTTATAGAAATACCACGTCTTTGTTCTTCCTCAAGTTTATCTGTGTTTCTACCTGTTAAAGCTCTAATTAAAGAGGTTTTACCATGATCTATATGACCTGCCGTACCTATAATAAATTTACTCATACTTCCTCCAAAAATAAGTCATTTATAACATCATATCTAAAATTCCAAAAGCTATTAAATTATTTACTACACAAACGCCCCTAACAACTATACAAGGGTCGTGTCTACCGTCAATTACTAGTTTTCTTTCCTCATTTTTAACTAAATCAACAGAGTTTTGTTCAATAGATATTGAAGGTGTAGGTTTAAAATATGCAGTAAAAATTATTTCATTACCGTTAGTAATTCCACCATTAATACCACCATTATTGTTAGTTTTAGTACATACACTTTCTTTGTCTAAAAAATATTGGTCATTAACTATATTTCCGTAAGATTTAGACATTTCAATTCCTCTACCAAACTCAAGGGCTTTTACACCGGGTATTGAAAAAATCAGCCTCGATATATGACCTTCAATATTATCAAAAATCGGTGAACCATACCCCAATGATACACCTGAAACTTTACATTGCACACTACCCCCAATAGAGTTTCCCTTTTCTCTACATTTTAAAATTTCATCTTGAAATATTTTTTTTATTTCAAAATCATAAACTGGAAACAACTCATCAGAAGGTATAAAATCTACATCTAAAAAATCTACACTTTGTAAGCTGCCAATACTTTTTATATGAGATTTAATGATAACCCCTTCATCTAAAAGTATTTTTCTACATATAGCACCTAATGCAGTAATTGGTGCAGTTAAACGTGCTGAAAAATGTCCACCACCCCTATAATCATTAAACCTATCATATTTTTTCATAGCAACATAGTCACTATGTGAAGGCCTCGGTATATCTTTAATAAGTTCGTAATCTTTAGATATTTTATTATTATTTTTAATCAAAATAGTTAGTGGCATACCAGTAGTATATCCATTAAATACACCAGAAATAATTTCAAAATCATCTTTTTCAATCCTTGAAGTGCTAGTCCCACCTTTACCACTTCTCAAAAAAAGTTCATTTCTAATATATTCGATATCTATTTTTTTGCCATGTGGTAAACCGTCAATAGTACCACCTACATATGCTCCATGAGATTCACCAAATATGCTTATTTTTAAATTATTCCCTATTACACTTCCCATAAAACCACCTATAGCCTATTTTCAAGTTCCAAATATGAAACTTTTTTTATGTAAGCACAACCTACTTCTTTTAATAAGATAATTTCTATTTCCTCATTATTTAAAGCTTTTTTATCGTGTTTAATTATATCTAAAACTTTATCTTTATCGTATTCATAAAAGTATTTAATATTATTTTTTTCAAAAATATTAATTACTAATTCCAAAATTAATTTGTCATCTATCATTTTAACCATACCATAAGCAACTGCCTCGCCATGCAAAACTTTAGAACAACCAAAATAACTTTCAACACCATGCCCAATAGTATGGCCAAAATTAAGTATTTTTCTTAATCCCTTTTCTTTTTCATCTACCTCTACGACTTCTTTTTTGCAAGTTATCGACCTTATAACAACATCTTCTAAAACTTCATCTGTATTATGGTTATAAAGTAAATCAAAAATTTTTTTATCATATATTAAGCCCATTTTTATTATTTCAACAAGACCAGACAAAAATTGTCTTTTGTCTAAAGTATCCAAAAAATCTATATCTACTATAACTAAAGCAGGATTATAAAAACTCCCTACACTATTTTTATATGATAAAAAGTTTATAGCAGTTTTACCACCAACACTACTATCAACCATAGCTAAAAGTGTTGTAGGAACTTGTACAAATTTAATGCCACGTTGATATATACTTGCAACGAATCCAGTTAAATCTCCGACCACACCCCCACCTAAAGCTATTAAAACATCAGACCTTGTAAAGTTGTTATCGCTTAATTTTTCAAGCACCTCCATAACGGTTTCAAAGGATTTGCTACTTTCATTAGCTTTAACAACTACAACATCTACGAGATTATTGACTTTTATTTTTTTATGTAGCCCAAGCTTAAAAATATTTTCGTCTGTAATTATAATTTTTTTTGAAAACTCATTGATATTTTCATTTAAAAAATCAATAGTACCTTCACCAACAAAAATATTATAACTATTATTTTGTGATAAAATTTCAATTTTTTTCATTTATAAACCTTTTATACTGTATATTATAGTTTTAACAGTATTTTTAATTTCAAAATTTTTAAAAGAATATTCAGCATATTTTTTGTATAATTTTTTTCTATGTTCATATATATCTTTTAGCTTTTCTTCTGTATCACCTACAAGTTGCGGCCTATTTCTAAGGGAAATAGTACTTACAATATCTTTAACATCACGTTTAATTTCAATTACTATAGAATTTTTATATATTTCATACATATTTTCTTCTTTGAGTATAACACCACCCCCAGTAGAAATAATGGCATTTTTTTCATTTAATATCTTATATAAATTTTCAGACTCACATTTTCTAAAATATTCTTCTGAAATTTGAAATAACTCCTCTATTGATTTATTTTCATTACTTATTATTATTTTATCTAAGTCATAAAAACACTTATTTAAAGATTTAGCTAACACTTTCGAAATGGTACTTTTACCAGCACCCGTTAAACCTATTACAACAATATTTTTTTCTTTCATCATCTTAATATATATTTCTCTTGCTTTTTTCTTTGTATCAGAAACATTACCAAAAAGTTTTTCAGCCTCAATTCCTTGTGATACTAACATATATAGCCCAGATATTACTTTTTTATTATTAAAAATACCATATTGTAAAAATTTATTTCTAAACAAAGAGTAGTTAACATCAACTAGCACTTTAAATTTTTTTGCAACATCTTCTGAAATCGGCGAACTTTCATCTTTACCTAAAACTCCACAAGGTGTAGTATTTATTAAAATATCGCCTTGAAAATCTTCATCGTACGTTTTATATATTTTATCATTCGTATCTTCAATTTTTTTACGACTTACAAAAACTATTGATTTTGCTTTTCTTTTGATAGCGTAAAATTCAACCATAGAAGCAGTTGCACCTGTACCAAGTATAACTACATCTTTATTATAAAAAGAAATTTCTTCAAAGTCCATCATATTAGAAAAACCAATAATATCTGTATTATAACCATAAAGTTTTCCACCAACAACACAAATAGTATTCACACTATTTAAAGTTTGTGCAGTATCCGAAACAACATCTAAATACTTTAACACTTCTTGTTTATATGGTATTGTTACATTAATTCCATTATATTCGTATATATCTTTAGACATAAATTTATCAAAATTTTCTTTAGGAATATTTACAATGTCATATGTATCTTTAATGCCTAAATCTTCAAAAAAAATGTTATGTATCTTTGGTGAAAGAGAATATTCAATATTCTCACCAATTAATGCAAGTTTCATATATTCCTCAATTTTCCTTAAACAACAATTCTAGTTACAAGGTGCTGTAAATTCAGTGATGAAAAAGCATACTAAATATAAACGCATAAAATATAGTGATAAACCGTTATTTTATGCATTTACACTATGATTGCAAAGCAAATCAATAGCTTTAACGTAATCCTATGTTATATTATTTTTTTCTATTCTTATTTAGTACCTTCATCTAGTTATTAATAAGCACCTTTTCTTATGTTTCTAACATATAAAAACAAATTTAATACAAGTACTAATATTAAAGCGATCAATGTTTTAATGGACATATCAAAAGTATTTTTAATATCAATAGCAAATTTTAAAGTACTACTAAAATCAAATAACATATATATTAAACAATATAAAAATATAAAAAAATTAACAACTAAAAAAGCTGAGTTTATAATTATTATTTTTCTTAACATATATCCTCCTAGGTACACAATTAATGATGTTTAATTAAGTATACAATAAAAATCAAAAGTAGTAAAGCAATTTTTATTTTTGCATTTCTAAGTTTAAAAAATAAATACGTTTACAATTTAACTATTTTGTGGTAGACTTAATACAACTAACTAGAAAGGATAACTAAAATGAATAGAATTTTAAAAGAGTTACTTGATGATCTTTTTGGTGTTGAAAATGACCCAAATGTTGTGCACACACAAAATGAAAATGAACCACCAAAAAAAGAAAAAAAACCTAAAAAAGACTTTAAAAAAGTTGCATCAATTTCCTTACCTATTATCTTGATATTGTTAGTAGGTATTACTTTTATGGCAAATTTTTATACCGTAAGCGAGCAGGAAAATGCAGTAGTAACAAGAGGTGGTAAGTTATACGCTACAAAAAGTGCTGGTGCCCACTTCAAAATGCCGTTTATCGATAGAGTTCAGTTTGTTGATACAAAAACTCAAGCTATGGAAATAGGATATAGAACTGATAGTGGCGAAACTCTAGAAGTTGAAGATGAAAGCCTTATGATTACATCTGACTTCAATTTTGTAGTTATTGATTTTTTCGTTGAATATAAAGTTATAGATGCAGGAGAATATGCATTTTCTACATCAAATCCTACAGAAATTTTAAGAAATGCTATTCAATCTGAAATTAGAAGTACAGTAGCAAAATATTCAGTTGATGAAGTTTTAACAACAGCAAAATCTGAAATACAAAGTCAAATTTTGGAAAATGCAAACGCAAAAGCAGATTTTTATAACTTAGGTATATATGTAGAAGGTGTTTCTATACAAGACGCAGAACCACCTACAATGGAAGTTTCAAACGCCTTTAAATCTGTAGAAAGTGCTAAGCAAAATAAAGAAACAGAAATAAATAAGGCAAATCAATACTATAATGAAGAATTACCACTTGCACGTTCTGAAGCAGATAAAGTAATAAAAGCAGCTGAATCTGTAAAAGAAGCACGTATAGCAGAAGCAACAGGGCAAGTAGCACGTTTCAATGAAATGTTTACAGAATATATAAAAAATCCTGAGATTACAAAAACACGTTTATATTATGAAACAATGGAAGAAATACTTCCGGGTATGAAAGTATATATTGATAATGGTGAAGGCGTTTTAAAAATGCTACCAATTAACGAATAAGGAGGATATTAATATGAAAAAAATAGTTTTACCAGTTGTAATAGTTATTGCTATTATCCTTTTAACATCTTCTATGTTTTTCGTTAACGAAGATGAATACGGCTTTGTATATAGATTTAACCAAGTTATAACAGTACATTCTGAACCGGGTATCAAGTTTAAAGTACCATTTTTAGATGTAAGCTCAACTTTGAAGAAAAACTATCAACTATATGATATGAACCCTTCAGAAGTTTTAACAAAAGATAAAAAAACTATGACTGTTGACAGTTTCATTATATGGAAAGTAGCTGACCCACTAAAGTTTGTACAAAACATAGATATTTCTTTAGGTGCATCAGGTGCTGAATATAGACTTGATAACATAGTTTATAACTCAATAAAAAATAATTTAAGTAAAGTAGATCAAGACGTTGCAATATCACGTGATGAACAGTTATCAACAGATATTTTAACAGACGTATCTGAAAGCTTAACAACATACGGTATGGAAGCTATAGACATTCAAATTAAACAACTTGATTTACCTGATGAAAATAAGTCTGCAGTATATAACCGAATGATTTCTGAACGTGAAAAAATGGCAGCAACTTATACGGCAGAAGGTAAAGAAGAAGCTGAAAAAATACGTAACTCTACAGATAAAGAAACAGCTATAATTGTTGCACAAGCCGATGCTGAAGCAGAAGAAATAATGGCACTTGGTGAAAGTGAATATATGAGAATTTTATCTGAAGCATATAACACAGAAGATAAAAAAACTTTCTATGAGTTTATAAGAAGTTTAGATGCTATAAAAATTGCTATGACTGGTGATAAAACTTTAGTTTTACCTATAGATAGCGAAATAGGTAAATTATTTTTAGGTCAACAGTAGATTATAATTTAGAATATAATATGGTTTCATTGCAAAATATAGAAAAATCCATTTTCATCTCGTAATTTTCACTACGTGAAAACGACTTCGTCGCCCTTATTCGTCGGGCCTTTACAAAACAATGGCTTTTAACTTTTGATAAAAACTGTGAAAATGGCGTCTTTTTGCCATTTTATGCCTTTATCAAAAGTATGAAAATTTGATTTTTTCTTTTGCAATGTTCCGTTTCTTGAATTTTGCAACGTTGTAATATAAAAGGTGTATAATTCAAAAAAATTATACACCTTTTATATTATTGTATTTGAGAAAGAAAATGGCTTATTTTAGTCATTGCATTTCTATAACTTATCTTACTTAATTTTAACGCCTAAAGTATTAACTAAATAATCTAAAGCTTGTTTTTCTAAAGTTTCGTCAAAGCTTGCAACAGTGTTTTTATCTATTAAAATAGAAAATTTAATACCATTTTGTACAAAATAGTTGTATAATAAAATAACATTTTGAAAAACGCAAACGTTAGTTGCAACACCACAAAACTGAACAAGTATTTCTTCATTTGGGTCATTTTTCATAATAATGCTTTTTACAAGTTTTTCACTTGCAAAAGTATTTTTATACACCTTTGTTACAGAAATATCTTCAATAGCTTTGTTTAATCCACCAAAAAGCTCAAAGCCTTCCGAACCATCTATACAATGACATGGAAAAATTTCAGCCTCATTTTTCTTTGTATCATCTTCCCAATCTATTTCGTTATGAGTATCATAAGTTATAAATATGTTTTCATTTTTATATTCACTTATTAGTGCCAAAATATTTTTTTCTATATCAATAGCACTTTGTCCACAAGTAAGCTTACCGTCAAGTGCAACAAAATCATATTGATAATCTATAATAACCAAATTCTTTTGTACCTTATCCATAATATCCCCTATTCTACTATTTTAGTTGCTACTGCCATATATTTTTTTTCATCTAATTTATTACTAAAAAGTCTAATTCCTACATATGTAAAAAACAAAAAAATTAAACCTATTAAAAATCCAGCCATTTCTGAATATAAATTTCCTAATAAAAAACCTAAAAACATAGTACATAAAGGCACAACGTACATAATTATCGTTGCTTTCATCATAATTTGAGTAGAAATTTCTACATAAATATTATCGCCTATCTTAGCATCACATTCATTTATAGCAGTAATTTTCATTTCAGTAGGATTATCTCCCATTTCACAAGCATGACAACCAGCACAAGCACTTGTTCTGGTCAAAATCCCTACAACTTTAGAGCCGTTCACTTCTACAACCTTTGCTATCTCAGCCATACTATTCCCCCCCTTTTATCATATTAAGAAAATCTTCTTCACTTATAATATCTACTCCCAATTCTTTAGCTTTTTTATTTTTACTAGAATTAGATAACTTGTCATTATTTATTAAATAAGTTGTATTTTTAGAAACACTAGAAGAAACTTTTCCACCTAAATTTTCGATTTGTACTTGTAGTTCTTTTCTGTTATTAAAAGTGTTTAAGTCACCAGTAATAACAAATATTTTATCACTAAACGTATCAACAGAAGTATTTTCATTATAATGCACATTAAGTAAATTATATAGCTCCCTGCAGTTAACTATATTACTTTCATTATTAAAATATTCCACAAAGGAATTAGCCATAATATCCCCAAACCCATCTACTGAAATCAAATCAACATTACTAAGATTAATCATTTCATCGAAATTTTTAACATTTAATTTTTTAACTAAAAGTTTTGAGTTTTGTAGACCAATAGTAGGTATGCCAAGAGCATAAATAAAATTTTCAATTAGAACAGTTTTACTTTTTTCGATACTATTTAAAATATTTTCGTATTTTTTTATACCAAAACCTTCAAGAGTTAAAATGTCTTCTTTATATCTATCTAACAGATAAATATCTTTATAAGTTTTAATAAAACCTTCTTCAATTAACTTACTTAAAGTAGCTTCACTAAGACCTTCTATATTCATTGCATCACGAGATACAAAGTGAGAATATTTATACAAATTTTTACTAGGGCAATTTTCATTGATACAGTTTAAAGTTTTGCCTTCTTTCACTTGTTTAATAACTGTATCACTTCCACAAGATGGACATTTTTTTGGTGCTTCTAAAGTATTTGATTTTGTAAAATTTTCATATACTTGAGGTATAATCATATTAGCCTTATAAACAGAAATTTCATCATTTATACCTAGCTCTAAGCTTTCAAATATACTTAGATTATGCAAAGAAGCTCGCTCTACAGTTGTACCTTCGATATCAACTGCTTCAAATAAAGCCACAGGGTTTATAGTGCCACCACGTGAAGTATTCCATAGTACATCTATAAGTTTAGTTGTAACAAGCTCATCTTTCCATTTAAACGCAATGCTGTGATGTGGAAATTTTGAAGTTTCTCCCTTTGTTAAACTTACAAAATTATCATTAAAAGTTAAAACCAAACCATCAGTAGCATAATCTTCTGAAACTAATTTTTTTTCATAATCAAGTACTTCTTCTTGTAAACTTTCCTTATTAACGATTTTATAATCAACTATTTCAAAGTTAAGTTTTTTTAAAAAATCTAATTCATCTTCTTTAGACTTAAATTTTTCATCACATTGTACTATACCAAAAGCAATAAACTTAATATTTCTTTCCTTTGCAATTTTACTGTTTAATTGTCGAACCGAGCCACTACAAAGGTTACGTGGATTTTTATAAATCTCCTCATTTAAACTTTCAAGTTTATTATTTATTTTATTAAAGTTCGAAAAAGTAATAATAGCCTCACCTCTTATTACTAAATCATTATTATAATCTATATGCTTTGGAACATTTGAGAAAACACTAGCATTATGCGTGATGTCTTCGCCTATTCTACCATTTCCACGAGTAGCACCAAGTTTTAACTCCCCCCCTGAGTAAGTTAAAACAACAGTTAAACCATCAAGCTTATATGATAACAAACCATCTTCGTTACCTAAAAAAGCTACAAGCTCATCTACGCTTTTTGTTTTTTGTAAAGAAAGCATAGGTTTGCTATGTTCAACCTTTTTAAGCTTATCTACAAGCACATATTGAACCCTTTGTGTTGGACTATTTTCTTTAATGATACCCGTCTTTTCTTCAAGCTCTTTAAGTTCATCATATAATTTATCATATTCAAAATCACTTATTATTGAAACATCTTCATTGTAATAGCTATATTCAGCTTCAAGTAATTTTTCAATTAATTCTACAATTTTTTTTTCCATATTTACACCTTTAAAATTATTTTCACATTAAGTATATCATATATTTTTTTACACTTCAATTAAATAAAGTAACAAATAGTTTTTATCGAGGGTGCTGTTAATGGATAGAAAAAAATATTAATGCACAAAAATTACGCTCGACTTGATGATTTGCTTTGTAAATCATCTGGCACGTCGCATAAAATTAGCACTCGTTCTTTCGAAGGTGCTGTCAAAAGATAGAAAAACATTAATTTAGGAGTTTTTCAATAAGATAATTTCAATTTTTTCCTTACTCACTTAACGCAAAATCGTTGTTTTGCTTGTTCGTAAGGTCACACTGCCTGGCAGATGCTTAAAAAATTTTCATTTTCTAATTGAAAATTCTCCTATTACACAAAAATTAGCGTTCGTATGGAATAAAATTTACGCTCATTCTTCGCTGATTTTATGCTATCTCACTATTTTCGTGCCATTATCATTAGTAATATTTTTTTCTTTTTTGAATTTTTCAGCATCCACTATAATATAGATCGTGCTACTACTGAAAAAATTAAGATTATGTTATTTTAAGTATATCATAATCTAAAATATTTTCAACCTACTTTCATAATTTTTTTTATAAATACATATTTTTACAATAAATTCCTTAAAATTAAATTAATTTTTGTAAATATTTTTTGACATATAGAGGCTAATATGATAATATAACAACTATAGAATATTTATATTTGTTCGGATTTTTGACCATTTATAATGACAAAAAATGGCGTTTTGCACGTTGCCATTTTATAATAAATACAAAGAAGGTATAAAGTATGAAATTACAACCATTAAACATAGGAAACATTCAATTAAAATACCCTATAATACAAGGTGGTATGGGCGTGGGAATAAGTTTATCTTCCCTTGCATCTGCAGTTACACTGGCAGGTGGGCTAGGTGTCATTTCATCTGCTCAAATAGGCTACAAAGATGAAAATTTTTCAAAAAATGCTTTTGAATGTAATATTAAGGCTTTTAAAGAGCATATTACATTAGCAAAAGAGAAAGTAAAAGATAAGCCTATAGGTGTAAATATTATGGCAGTAACACATAAATATGAAGAGTATGTTAAGTGTGCCATATCATCTGGAGCTGATATAGTCATATCTGGAGCAGGTCTTCCTGTATCATTACCAAGCTTAGTAAAAGGTACAAAAACAAAATTTGCACCTATAGTATCTTCACTACGTGCAACAAGCCTTTTATTTAAAATGTGGGAAAAAAGAGATAATACAACTTGCGATATGGTTATAGTAGAAAATCACCTTGCAGGTGGGCATTTAGGCTTCAAAGAGGATCAAATAAAAGAATATTTAACTACAAAAAACTTTGATGACGAGTTCAAAGACATAGTAAACTATGTTAAAACTTTTGAAGAAAAGTATAACAAAAAAATTCCAGTAATATATGCTGGTGGTGTTTATGATAGAGAAGATTTTATGCATTGTATGGATATAGGTGCTGACGGTGTACAAATAGGAACAAGATTTGTAACAACTACTGAATGTGATGCATCACAAGAGTTTAAAAACGCATACATAAATGCAAATGAAGAAGATATCTTTTTAGTAAAAAGCCCTGTAGGTTTACCGGGACGTGCTATTATAAATGAATTTACTACTTCAACAAAACGTGAACCTATAACAAAATGCTATAAATGTCTTGATAAATGCGATTTTAGAACAACGCCTTATTGTATATCCGATAGACTTATAAAAGCCGTAAATGGCAACATAAAAGACAGTTTGATTTTTTGTGGAGCTAAAGCCTATAAATGTGATAAAATAGTGAGCGTAGAAGAAGTTTTTGAAGCTTTACTATATTAATCAATACCACCACTAAGAGCAATGTTGTCAACTTAAGCTATTTTAGCGAAAAATCGCTTTAAAATATGAAAAAATTATATTATAATAATATAAAAGAGAACAACAAAAAAATCTATGGAAATAAAATTTTAAATTAACATAGACTAATATGAAATATTGTAGTAAAGCTATATTACATATAGTTATTTGTGTATTTAACAAGTGGTAAATTTTCTTTCGTTCACGAGTACGGTTTGGTCATATTTGTGAACGATTTTTTTTGCACTTATTCACCATAAAAAGTTTGAAGAAATTGAAGATTTTAAAAAAATTCATAAAGTGCGTTGGAAAATCGAGCAACGCAATTGGCTTCATTGCAAAATATAGAAAAATCCATTTTCATATCGGAATTTTCACTACGTGAAAACGACTTCGTCGCCCTTGTTCGTCGGGTTCTTTACAAAACAACGGCTTTGCGGCTTTTGAC
>JBKECM010000016.1:0-1548 GCA_047974615.1 Lachnospirales bacterium | reverse complement strand
AGTGACTAAAAAAGAGTTATCCCAACTTTATTGGTTAAATAAAGAAATTGTTATACAAAAACAAAGATTGGACGAATTGGAATGTTTAGCCACTTCTTGCACTTCAAATATAACTGGTATGCCTAAAGGAATGAGTGGGGCAGATAAATCTTCAGATTACATAGCAGAGATTGTCGATTTAAAAGCGTTGATAGAATTAAATATTAAAAAATGTTTTTATGAGCTGAATAGGATTAACTGCTACATTGAGTCAGTTGAGGATAGTCAAATGAGAATGATTTTGTCATTAAGATATGTTAATGGTCTTAGTTGGCAACAGATAGCTTTTAGTATTGGTGGCAATACGGCAGAAAGTGTTCGAAAGGCTCATGATAGATTTTTAGCAAAAAATTAAAAGTTGTCCGTTTTGTCCGGTACAATCTGTGATATAATGTAGATGTATAAATATATAAAAATAAAAGCCTTAGATTTATTATAAGGCTTTTATAATTAATTACATTCGATTTTTAACCAATTCTTTGATGAAAGCTGACTTGTTATCTTGTGAATTAAGAAAATCTAAAATTTTAACATCTTCTTCATTTTCCAGGTTAAAATTAATAGTAAGTTTTTTGATTTTTTGGTGGTATTTACGTTGGTGTTCAATGTTGTAATAGCTAGGTCGTTTTTGTGGTTCTTCCATAAATTAGCCCTTTCTTTTAATTACAATGTTAATAATCATAAGAATAATACAAATGGTCATTAAAGACAATGTAAAGTACTTAATAGGTGTTAAATTTTCAAAATCTGTATTTAGTAAATACAGTATTGAAGTAATCGTGAATAAAATTTCAGATAGGTATTTTCTCATAGCATTAAATGTGGTATAATGTAAGTGCAAGGGGCTTTCGCCCCATTGCTTTATTTTTTATTGAGGTAATCTATTATAGTTATCAGACTTGCTATAGCTCCAACTACAGCAGATACTATGTAGATTACTTCTTTTATTATATCCCACATTATTGTCACCTCCTTTCTATAAATTAATTATATCACATAATACGTACTATGTCAATAAAATAATGAAAATAAATTATAAAAGAAAGGCGGTGTTACATATGGCAATATCAAAGAAACAAAAAAGATTTGCTGATGAATATTTGATTGACTGTAATGCAACACAAGCTGCAATAAGGGTAGGTTATTCAGAAAAGACTGCATATAGTCAAGGTCAAAGGCTGTTGAAAAAGGTTGAAATAAAATCTTATATTGAGGGTGAGCTTGAAAAAATACATAGTGAAAAGGTTGCTGATACTAAAGAGGTTATGGAGTATTTAACTTCTGTGTTACGTGGAGAGTCTTTGGCTGAAATCGTAGTTGTAGAAGGTGAGGGCGAGGGTTGTTCTTCGGCTCGTAATATAAAGAAAGGTCCTGACGAAAAGGAAAAGCTTAAGGCAGCAGAGTTACTTGGTAAACGGTTCGGTATTTTTAGTGATAAGGTTAAGGTTGAGGGGGCTGTTCCTGTTGTTATAACAGATGATATTGGGGATATAGATGAGAAAATGTGAC
>JBKECM010000012.1:0-8372 GCA_047974615.1 Lachnospirales bacterium | reverse complement strand
ATGGAGATGAGGGGAGTTGAACCCCTGTCCGAAGACTTGGCAAAAAAGCTTTCTACTATTATAGTTTGTTGTTTGAATTTCCCTCTAGTCTACTACAATAAACAAAAGTAGGTAAAGGTAGCTCTTGGAATTTTTCCTTAACTAAAAGCGTAGGTAAGAAAGTTTCCTATCAGGTCGATGCCGAGTACTTAAAGGATAGGGCTAAAAGGTCGACAGCTGCAACTAGGCAGCGAAAGAATAATTTTTATCGTTTATTCTTAAATTGTTCTACATTTTAACGAATTTGTAGGTTTCGAATAGCTTACTTTTTATTCAATGTCCCCGTCGAAAACCAGTACATCCCCGAATACAATTCATTATAACATACTACAAATAAAGTTTCAAGTAAACTTAGGTATTTGACTTAAAATATTAATAAAGACTACAACTATAAGTGTTTACTTAATTTTTAACATTATTCATAAAAGAATTGATATATTTTAATTTTATGTGTATAATGATAAAATAATGTTATTTTTTATAAAAAGGAGTTACTATGAAACGTGTATTACTTATTGTTTTAAAAAATCTTCATAATATACCAAGTGGTTTATATAAACTTGTTAGAAATGCTAGACACCCTGAAAAATTTCCTGAAATAGAACGTTTTTTACATATTAAAAGAATTACTTCTTGGATTCTTAATACTGGTAGAGTTAATGTTGAAGTTTTTGGAAAAGAAAATATACCAAATGATAATGGTTTTATGATTTTTCCAAATCATCAAGGTTTGTTTGATGGATTTGCTATAGTTCACTCTATGGATAAACCTTTTTCTACAGTTTATAAAAAAGAATTAGATAAAATTCCATTCGTAAGTCATATATGTAGATCTGTTGAAGCTGTTTCTTTAGACAGAGATGATTTGAAGCAAGGTCTAGCTGTTATTAATAAGGTAACAGAAGAAGTTAAAAATGGAAGAAATTTTATGATTTTTCCAGAGGGAACTAGAAGTAAAAATGGAAATAATTTACTTGAGTTTAAGGGTGGAAGTTTTAAAAGTGCAACAAAAGCAAAATGTCCTATTGTTCCTATGGCTCTTATTAATTCTTATAAAGTTTTTGACGAAAAACATATTGATATTATTGATGTGGAAGTTCATATTTTAGAACCAATATTATATGAAGAATATATGGGTATGAAAACAAATGAAATAGCTGAAAAAGTTAGGGGACTTATTCAAGATAAAATTAATTCTCGTATACATTAATTATAAAAATTTTACATAATTAAGTCTTTACAAATTACTATAATGTAAGTATAATTAAAGTTGTATTATTTTGTATTTTTTTGTTTTAAAAGGAGAAATGTTATGATTTTAACGGGAAATGAAATTATTAAACGTATGGGTACAGATATTGTTATTGAACCTTTTGATACAAATAGAGTAAACCCTAATAGCTATAATTTAAAGTTACATAACAAGTTGCTTGTTTATGACGAAAAAATACTTGATATGAGAAAACCTAATAAGGTTACTGAAATTATTATACCTGAAGAAGGCTTATTACTCGAACCGAATAAGTTATATCTCGGAAGGACTGTTGAATATACTAAAACTAAAAATTTGGTACCGATGCTTGAAGGTCGTTCTAGTATAGGTAGACTTGGTTTGTTTATTCATGTTACTGCTGGTTTTGGTGATGATGGATTTTCTGGTTATTGGACACTTGAAATTCAATGTATTGAACCTATTATTATATATCCTAACGTAGAAATATGTCAGATTTTTTATCATACAACTTTTGGAGATAGAAGAAGTTATGAAGGTGGAAAATATCAACATAATACAGATATTCAGCCTAGTATGTTATGGAAAGATTTTAAAAATTAATTTTTAAATTTAATGGTACTTTATTGATTGAGGGGAATATGAAAGAAATTATTGAAACTTTTATAGATGTTAAAGAAAAAATACATACTTTATTTAATGTTAGTGAAGAATTTTTCATTAAACCTATTTTGGAATGTGAATGGGATATAAATGAAATTGATGGGATAATGTTTTTTAAATATAAACTTGATAATAAAATATTTGAGCAAGTTGTTGTACGACAAAATGGCGAAAATCTATATAAAGTCATTAATGAGTATACTTTAATTGTTGCTATTGATTGTGTTAAAATATCTTTTTTAGTTAAAAATAGTAATAGAGCTACGTTGTAGTTTTAAATTTTTAAAATTAAATAGTTTTACTATTTATGGAGGTTAAGTTGACTGCAAAAAAAACACATTTTCTTGATGAACTTGAATCTGAATCTGAATTTGATGAGGACATTAGAGTTAATTTTTTTGAATTTGAAGAAAAAAGAGAAAGCTTGTTTAGTAAGTTTTTTAAACTTTTTAAGAAAAAAGAAGTTGCTATAACAAATGTTTCTACTAATAACTGTAATGATGAATTTTCAGAGTTTTTAGATGAAATAAAAGAAGGTGAGCTTCAATATAATGATGTTGTTGAAGTTACTATTTTATGTTCAGAAAGTCTTGATATTGTAAAAAGAAAACTTAATTTTTTAGACAGGTTAAAGCAAAATGAAAAATATATTGAAGAAGTATCTGCTTTTGACCATATTGATGAAGAAGATTTTAATATTTTAAAAAAATTATGCGAAAGATATGAAAATCTTAAAAGAGATAATACTTCGCTTATGTATCAAGTAACAAGTTATAGTGGTACTGTTAGTGGCTTACAAGGTTTGGAAAAAAGAGCTGAAGACGCTATACCTGAAATTAAAAAAGCAGAAGAAAAACATAAAATTTTAGAACAAGATATAGCTATAATAGAAAGCGAAAGACAAAGTTTATATTATCAATTTGATTTAATGAGTAATGCTCTTAAACTTACAAAAAGTTTTTCTTATGGTATGATATTTATGACTATAATTTTTGCTTTTGGATTTGCTTATATGCAAGCTTTTAAAAATACTAATGTTTTTTATCCTTTGTTAATTATGGTTGTTATATTAATGATTTTTATAACATTTGTTTATATATTTAGAGTTAAGACTACTCGTGAACTGAAAATAAACAACATTAAACAAGGTAAGTTAATTTCTTTACAAAATAAAAAAACTGCAGTTTTAGCTAATACTAAAAATTTTTTAAATTATTCATATAAAAAATATAATGCGAGAAGCTCAAAAGAACTTGAAGAAAATTTAAGTGAATACACTAAGTTGAAGTGGGCTCAGTCACGTAAAAATTCGGCTAAACGTGCTTTAAATGAAACTGAAGAAGAAATAAAAGATTTTTTCAAAAAACATAAAATTTTTATGCCTGATGCACCGATTGAAAAACTTTATTCTATTTTAGAAGTTAAGGATAGAAGAACACAATGTGAAAACTTTAAAAATGAACAAGTTAGAATTGAAAATGAACTACAATTATTAGATGATAGACAAAATGACATATGGAAGATTGTAAATGAACTTAAGGAAAATGATATGACACCTAATAAGTTAATCATTGAAATTGTTAAAACATATCATTCTAAAGCAGAAAAGATTTTAAATTATAGGTGATATTTGGAGGTTCTTGTGCTAAATAATATTCGCAAGTATATTATAAGTAAATTTAATAATGAAACAGATGAAGAAAGAATAATTAACATTTATTTAATTATTTTATTTGTTATTACTAATTGCATATGGAATTTTTTAATTTTTATATTGTTTATTTTTTTATCTATACCTGAAATGGAGGTTGTTGCTTTAATTAACACTATTTCTTACGGGTTTTGTATATATTTAGGCTTGTATAAAAAGAAAATCCAAATTGTTCAATATATTTTATTTTATACTATATGTTACTATGTAGTTGCAACTAGCTACTATTTAGGATATTATAAAGATTCATTCGTGTTACTTGTTCCTATTTTTTTTGCTATGTATGGCTTTTCAACTGTTAGTAAAAAAACTTTACTTTTGGGTTCAATATCAGCTGGTATAACTTATGCTATTGTAATTTATTTTAGATATAATGTTATTTCGATATATGAAAATACTTTGAATTTTTTTGAATGGATAAATGTTTTAATAGGGATTGTTTCTTTAGTATTTATTATTTTTGCAAAAGAGTACTCAAATAAGTTCAGAAAGGAATATAGAGCAGCACTTGTAAATAAAATTTCTGTGAGCGCATATAAAGATTCTTATACTGGTCTTTGGAATAGAAGATATATTGAAAATTATTTTAGAAATAATGAACTAGAGTATAAATCTTTTATTATTTTTATAGAAATTGATAATTATAATGAAATTGAAAAAAATTTTGGCGATGGAACTAGCAATTATCTTTTTAATGAAATTGCTAAAGTTATTAAAATATATTTTGGAGATAATGACATATGTGCTAGGTGGTATGTAAATGAATTTTTTATTTATGCCACTGAAAAAACAAAAGATGACTTAGATTTAATATATAAAAACATATCAAAGATTATTAGAGAAAATCCTTTAGTGATTGATAATCAAAAGATTGATGTTACTTTATCATTTGCTATAGAAAAAGTAAATAGAAATTTGAATTTTATAGATAATATAAATAATGTTGATAAAAAATTAATTGTAAATCCTCTTGAAACTAATCTTACAGGAGTCTTTTAATATTAATTTTTCAATAAATTTAATATGTATTTTTTGTATAAAAACTTTTTTTTGTATCAAAATAAAATAAAATTTATTTTTATTGGAGGTACTATGGAAATACTTGATTATTTAAAAGTTTTTATAACTGGAGGAGTAATTTGTTTAATTGGTCAACTGTTATTAGATAAAACTAAATTAGGTTCTGGAAAAATACTTGTTTCATTTGTTGTTTGTGGTGTTTTTTTGAGTGGAATTGGTTTTTATCAACATATAGTTGATTTTGGTGGCAGTGGTGCTACTGTAACTTTAATAGGGTTTGGTCATGCTTTAGCTGAAGGTGTTAAGTCTGAGGTTAGAGAAGCTGGTTTGTTTGGTAGCTTATATGGTGGACTTAAGTCCGTTGCTGCCGGTATATCAGCAGTTATGGTTTTTAGTTTTTTAGCTAGTTTGATTTTTAATAGTAAACCAAAGTGATAATTTAAAAAAAATAGAGGTAGTATGTATAGAACAATAATTGATAATTTTATTACTTTAACAATAATATTTGGTATGGCAATTCAGCTTATGACAAATAAAGTCTTTGATAAAAAAATTCAAGGACTTTTTACCATGGGATTAACTGCTATATTTTTATTGGTTTTTATTGATGCTTATGATTACAATTTATCTCAACAAGATAGTTTATCAAATATTCGTTATTTGAGCACTATAATTGGTTATATTTTAAGACCTACTGCTTTAGTTGTTTTTATTTTTATAATTTATAGAGAGAAAAAGAACACTTTTTACATATGGATACCATTGATTATTGAAATTTTAATATTGATTACTACACCGTTTACACATATCGCTTTTTATTTTGATGAAAGTAACATTTTTCATAGGGGAATATTAGGTTTTATGCCTCATATTGTAAGTGCTCTTTATTTGTTATTCTTAATATATTCTGCCGGTAAGATATATCGTCATGTTGATATTAGAGAAATAATTACTGTTGTTTTTATTATTGTAATATGTGTTACTGCTACTATATTAGAATCTTTTATGGGAGAACATTTTGTTTTACCCGGTGCGATGGCGTCATCTTGTACTGTTTATTATATTTATTTATATGTTCAAATATATAAAGTTGATGTAATGACAGGTCTACTTAATCGAAGAAGTTTTTATAATGATTCATTAAAATATGAAAATGTAAATATGGCTATAATTTCTGTTGATTTGGACGGTTTGAAAAAAATAAATGACTCAGGTGGTCATGCTGCGGGGGATATTGCTATTAAAACTGTTGCAAATATTTTAGTGGCAGTAGCTAAAAAAGATTTTAGAGTTTATAGAACTGGTGGAGATGAGTTTATCATTTTAGGCATTCGTAAAGATTCAAATAAAGCATTAAAATATATAGAAGACATAAAGAAAGAAATCGATTTATCTGAATATTCAATTTCTTGTGGTTTCGCATTGTATAAAGAGGGTGATAACTTTGATGTTATATGCGCTGAAGCAGATATGAATATGTATGAAGATAAAAAGAGAAGAAAAATGAAATTACTTGAAGTATAGGAGTTAATATGAATAATACTACGGTTGCTTTTGTATGTGTACATAATTCTTGTCGTAGCCAAATAGCTGAAGCACTATGTAATAAAAATAATTATTTTAAATGTTATTCAGCTGGTACGCATAAAAAAGATAATATAAATCAAGATGCAGTTAGAATATTTAAAGACATATATGGTATTGATATGGAAAAAAATCAAAAATCAAAAACATTAGAAGAAATACCTTTGGTTGATATTGTTATAACTATGGGTTGTAATGTTGAATGTCCAAATTTACCTTGCAAATATAGAGAAGATTGGGGCCTTGAAGACCCAAGTGGTTGTGACGATATTTTTTTCATTGAAACGATTAGAAAAATCGAAGAGAAATTAAAGGATTTAAAGTTGCGTGTAGAAAATAATAAAATAAATTTAGATTAAATTTTATATAATGTAAATAAAATAAATTATTAAAGTATTGTAATAATTTTATTTAATATTTTAGTAATTTATTTATAAAAAGGTGAAATAAAGTGTACAAAGAAAATAAAATTAATAGAAAATCAGGGAGTATTTTAAAAATTTTAGAGGCTATTTTATATTTGATTATTGTAAATGGTAGTTATCTATTTTTACTATATTTTGATTTAACAAATAAATATACAGAAGAAAATATAATTGCATACAAAAATTTATGGATATATATTACCATAACTGCTATAGTTGCTTTTTTATTTAATAAGGTTTTTCGTACTTTTAAATTATCAAAAACTGAAAACTTTTTTGTTGTTGTTTCTTCTACATTAATGATTGCTTTTACTACAATGATGTTTGCTTTTTTTGTGCGAAGTTTTGCATTACCAAGAAGTATAATTTTGTATGGTTTTTTTATTCAAACATTTGTAATATATACAATTAAAATAATTATGAAAATATATAGTGATACAACTAAAAAAGTAAAAAATGTAGCTATTTATTGCGATTTAGATGAAATAGAATTATGTATAGAAAAAATTTTTTCTAAAAAAGACATAAAAGAAAAACTAATTTTCGTTTCTTCAAATAAAAATTTTAATACGGAGTATGTTAAAAATATTGAAAAAGTTTATATTTTTAGTAATGAAAGTAGTGTAACTGTTGTTAATAAAATAAATAAATTTATTTTACAAGGTATTGAAGTTTGTATTTTACCCTCAAGTTATGAACTTACAATTACAAATGCTGATTTATATTTGCGTTCTGATGTGCTAATGCTTAAGGTTGATAAACTAAGTTTAAGTGATGAATATAAAATAGTTAAAAGAACTTTTGATATAGTATTTAGTGTTATTATGATAATTATTACATTGCCTATTATGGTAATTGTGGCTATAGCTATCTTTATTAGTGATGGTGGAAATCCAATATTTAAGCAAAAAAGAGTAACAATTAATAATAAGATTTTTAATGTATATAAATTTCGAACTATGATTTTAGATGCAGAAAAAGAAACAGGAGCTGTTTGGGCAACTGAAAATGATCCTCGTATAACAAAATTAGGCTCTTTTTTACGAAAATTTTGGCTTGATGAGTTACCTCAATTATTTAATATAATTAAAGGTGATATGTCAGTTGTCGGACCAAGACCTGAAAGACCTGAGCTTATAGAAACATTTATAAAAGATTACCCTGATTTTAAATTTAGGACATATGTAAAATGTGGATTAACAGGTTATGCACAAGTGCTTGCAAAATATGATACTACACCAAAAAATAAACTGAAATTTGATATGTATTATATTCTTAAAGCTGATCTGGTTATGGACTTAAATATTATATTATTAACTATACGATTAGTTATTTTAAGATTAATTAGATATAATATTGTAGAGTATAATTATAATGAAATAATGAATAATTGGAATATTGATAATATAGACGATAAGGGTGATGTTTTAGTATTTAACTATAAATAATTATTTATTATGTACAAATATATAATATGTCATTCATATATTTGAGTGACATATTTTTTATATTAAATTATATTAAGTAAGAAATTGGCTTCATTGCAAAATATAGAAAAATCCATTTTCATATCGGAATTTTCACTACGTGAAAACGACTTCGTCGCCCTTGTTCGTCGGGTTCTTTACAAAACAACGGCTTTTAGTTTTGATAAAAACTGTTGAAATGGCGTCTTTTTGCCATTTTATACCTTTACAAA
>JBKECM010000192.1:0-9730 GCA_047974615.1 Lachnospirales bacterium | reverse complement strand
AAATTAGCGTTCGTATGGAATAAAATTTACGCTCATTCTTCGCTGATTTTATTCCAACTTACTATTTTTGTTTACGATAACGCTATTATAATTTGTTTCTTTTTGACTTTATCAGCACCTTCGTTCCTCGCTGATGTTATGCTATCTCACTATTTTCGTGCGATTATCATTAGTAATATTGTTTTGTTTTTTGACTTTTTCAGCACCCTCATAAAAAAAGGCTAATGCCTTTTTTTATTTTCACAAAACCTATTCTTTTATATAAGTGCTTCCTTCAAGGGAGTTTACAACAAGTAAACTTTCCCCTGCTCTATCTATGCCTACAATGTATGAACTATAAATATATTTACTCTTTAGACTCATTTTCGGTTGTATCACTTTATCTTTATTAGTAAAAGAATCTTTAACAACTAAACGTGAAGTTTTAGCAGGAAAGTCATAAAAATCTGAGATTTCTCTATAGCTTAAATCTTCTGTTATAAGATTTTCATTTACATAAATATCATATTGAGAATCATAGGGAACAAGGTTTATAAAACGCATTGTTGCCACATTATCTGTGAACTTGTGATCTAAATTATCTGTTACTTTAAATATATCTTGGTTTAGTTCACTACCTACAATACAAAAAGTTATTATTTCATCTTCACCAACCATAACAGCTTCCGATATTACAACTTCACCAGCGACTAATACCTTAACAGTATATTCATTAGGTACTATTTTGAAATATTCAGTAAACATAGGATAGTTTAGAGAACTAGCAACTTCTGTGTTGCTAATCATAATTTTTAAATTATTAAAATTTTTAACACTATTAAAAAAACGTACATAACTACTCATATAACACCTCAACACTTTTTGTTTATTATATGTTAAAAATAAAAATAAGTGAATTTTTTATTTTGGAAGTATATTACCAAAAAAAGTGGTAATAATTTGGTTAAAATAAAAAAAGGAGATTTTTTATGAAAAATAAAATTTTAATAGCACTAATAACAACAATATTTTTTCTATTCTTTACCAAAGAGGTTTATGGTTCTTCCTTCACAACTAGTGAAAGCTACTTGAAAATATTTACGAAAACTAGTATCGAAGTAACAGAAGAATATACATATCAACTTGATGATGACTACTATATACCCTTAAAGACACTTTACACCTATGATGTATTGCCTTTTGAAAACTTAGGTACAAGTTTTTTATTTAAAAATAAAACAATAACTATTAATAATGAAGACTGTATCTCTTGTGAAGATATAAAAGATTTTTACAAAATGAATTATAATTATGACTATATAACAAACACCTTATACTATGGTGAATATATTGAAAGTGAAATTTTAATGCTAAATATTTTAGAGAAAACTACCTATAGTACCGATGATTTTAACTGGCTATCAAAAATTATATATGCAGAAGCACGTGGCGAAAATTATCAATCGAAACTTGCTGTAGGTAACGTTTTATTAAATAGAGTGCAAGACTTGAGATATCCTGATACAATTTATGGAGTGATATTTGATAAAAAGTTTGGGGTACAATTTTCACCAGTACTAGATGGTACTATTTATAACGATTCAAATTTGGTATGTAAAGCAGTAGCAATAGATACTTTCTTAAATATAAACAACTGTGGAGAATCACTTTTTTTTATGAATCCAGCTATAGCAGAAACTACATGGATTTCAGAAAATAGAAGCTTAATAATAACTTATGACAATCATTATTTCTATGCCTAAAAACAATAAAAAAACGCCCCCTGACTAAATCAAAAAACGCTTTTCAATGAGACACCCGGGGCTCGAACCCGGGACACCTTGATTAAAAGTCAAGTGCTCTACCGACTGAGCTAGTGTCCCTTAATATTTAAATGGTGCCCAGAGACGGAATTGAACCGCCGACACGAGGATTTTCAGTCCTCTGCTCTACCGACTGAGCTATCTGGGCTTAAGGTTGTTTTCTAACAACAATAATTATTATAGCAGACACTTGTTTCTATGTCAATAGTTTTTTTAAAAAATATTTATTTTGTAATTTTTTTATAATTGCATAATTGCAAAATGAAATTAAACCACGATTTATGTATAAATCTAAGATACGACAGTTTTTAAGAATGGTTAAAAATTAAACTTTGCATTTGTATGGACTTCTTGCCCATACATTATGACAAAGAAAAATGGTCGTATATTTAAAGATTATTTACTAGCACAAAATTTTTCTATATGAATATCCTTATTTTTTGTAAAATAATAAAATTAAGTTAGTAATATTTACATATTATATTGACAATGAGTATAAAAAATAATAAAATGGTATTATGTATATTTATGCAATTAATTTAAAATTCTTTTAACTATATCATACAATTTGTATTTATATAAAATAAATATTTAGGAGGAAATGTTTTGGAAAATAGAGAAAATGCACAAAAGAGATTAAGTGCTTTTGAAAACATAGATAAAACTAGAACCTTAAACAAAAACAACACTTTAAGCAGCTTTAACGAGTCACTTACAACTAACCCTGTAGGAAAAATGGTTGGTCAAATACAAGGTGACACTTCAAGAAATAAAAATTATATGAATTACACATATGACGGACAAAAAATCGAAGATTTTGATGACGAAAGTGATAATTACAGTGAATATAATGATTCTTATATAGATGAATACTCAAGCGAAGACTTAGATACACTTAATTTTCAAAAAGAACTAGAACAAGCAAAAGAACGCAAACCTTTCGCTCACGAGATACCATACAAACGTGAAGTCCATGAAGATTATGATACTTTAAGTAAAAAACAAATAGAAAAAATCAATAAGTCAATAACAAATCCTTATTCAAAAGATTTAGATGCACAAGATACTTCAAATCTTTCTACTATAGATGATGTGAGCGACTTTTTTAATGATAATGAAAGTATTAAAAGAAAAAACCATTTAAGACGTAATGTTGAAAAAAACAATCGTGATGCTAGAAAAAGTAGCAATAACAATTATTATAAAGATATTACAGAAAATGACTATAATGATTTTGATAATACTATGGTAGATCTTAATGCCCTTGCTGGTAGAAAAATCAAAAAAGGTGTTTCAAGTAACACTTCAAGCTATAGACTAGTAGCAGGAAATACGCTTAAAGAAGAAATTGAACTTAATGATAGAGCTAAAGAACGTAAAAATCAAAACAATAGACCAACACAAAACCGTAATACTGAAGAACATAGAGAACAAAGACAACGAAGCAGTGACACATATAACGAACAAAGAAACAATAATGAAGACCATTATAAAGAACCAAGAAACCGTCGTGAAAGTGCTCAACAAGTGCAACCTCAACGTTACGCTACTGAAGCAGAAAAAAGAAGAGCATTAGCTGAGGAACGTATGGAAGCTAGCCGTCAACGTTTAAGAAATAGACGTTCACAAGATACAAATATGCAACCTGCAATAAAGGGACAAACAATAAATATTCCAAAAAGTACAATAAATAGTATTCGCAATAATGAATCAGCAAATTATGAAGAAAACACACATAATTATGAAACTAGTGAATATGATAATATACATACTTCAAAAAATGACCGTTATCAAAGAGAACAAATGGCTAATCAAAGACGTCTTCAAGAAGAAGATGATAACGTTCAAACACATGAGCCAAAAAAACGTAGTAGTGAAGGTGTTTATAAAAGAAGATTTGAAAAAGCACGTGCCCAAAGTGTCTTATTTGCTTGCATTGGCTTAGTTGTAAGTTTAGTAATACTAATTGCATTTTTCTTTACATTATATCAATATAATGATGTAAAAGCAAAATTAGCTACTTTAGAAGGTGACTATGCTAAGTTAACTTATGAGCAACCAGATATTGAAGTATTACAACTTGAAGTTGAAGCTTTAACGGAAGAAAGAGATTCTTTACTTGCACAACTTGAAAATGGTACATCTACAGAAGTTAATGAAGATGGTACTATTACTACGCCTACTGATGAAAACGCTGAAACTGAAACCGGTTCAAAAACATATACAGTGAAAGCTGGAGATTATCTATCACTTATATCTCAAAACGAATATGGTGATACCTCTCATGTAGAAGCAATAAAAACAGCAAACGGCTTAACTGGTGACAGCTTATTAGTAGGACAAACTTTGATACTTCCATAAAAAATAATTTATTTAAACAAAGGTGGTGTTTAAAATTTCTGAAAACCTTAATGAACTAAAATTACCAGAACTAAAAGAACTTGGTAAAAAACTTAAAGTAGAGAATTATTTAAAGCTAAAAAAAAGCGACTTAATAGCTGAAATAGAAAAAATAATTTCTACTCACGAAGAAAAAACAACAGATTTTCCAAGTAAAACTGAGGAAAACCCAGCCGAAAATCAAACAATAGCTACAGAAAATTTTCGTTCTGAGTTTATGCGTGAAAGTGTTTTAGCAGAAGGTATTCTAGAAATTTTACCAGAAGGCTTTGGTTTTTTAAGACCTGATAATTTTTTACCATCTGATGCTGATATATACGTTCCACCAGCACAAATAAGACGTTTTAGACTACGTACTGGAGATAAAATATTAGGTAATGTAAAAAAAGAAGTAGATGAAAATAGATATAGACCACTTCTTTATCTTCAATCAATAAATGGTGATAGACCTGAAAGCGTTTTTAAACGTCATATTTTTGAAGACCTAACACCTATTTACCCAAAGGAAAGACTTAAGCTTGAAACTACACAAAGTGATTATTCAACAAGGATAATCGACTTGCTTTCTCCTATAGGTAAAGGGCAAAGAGGAATGATTGTTTCACCACCTAAAAGTGGTAAAACTGAGTTACTTAAAAAAATAGCTAATAGTATTTTAGAAAATGATAAAAATATTCACTTGATTATGCTCCTCATAGATGAACGACCTGAAGAAGTAACAGATATAAAAGAAAGTGTTACTGGAAAAAATGTAGATGTTATATACTCTACTTTTGATGAAGAACCTGAACACCATAAGAGAGTAGCAGAAATGGTTCTTGAGCGTGCAAAACGTTTAGTTGAACATGATAAAGATATAGTTATACTACTTGATAGTATTACACGACTTGCAAGAGCTTATAACTTGATTGTACCTTCAAGTGGACGTACTCTATCGGGAGGACTTGATCCCGGTTCCTTGTATATGCCAAAGAAATTTTTTGGTGCTGCTAGAAATATTAAAAATGGTGGAAGTTTAACGATAATATCTACAGCATTAGTAGATACAGGTAGTAAAATGGACGACGTGATTTTCGAGGAATTTAAAGGTACAGGTAATATGGAACTAGTACTTGATAGACGTCTTAGCCAAAAGAGAATTTTCCCAAGTATCGATATAAATAAGTCTTCAACAAGACGTGATGACTTACTATTAAATAAAGATGAACAAGATGCAAACTATAGCCTATATAAGCTATTTGGTTCTATGAATAGCCAAGATGCTCTGGAAAATTTATTTTCTCTACTTAAAAAAACAGAGAATAATACAGAGCTATGTAACGTTATTAAAAATTTGAAGTCAGCTAAAGATTTACAAGACCTAACTTAACTTTTTTTAAAAAAACATTGCATTGCTTGTCATTTTGTGTTATACTTCTCTTGTTAGATATTCTTATATATAGGGATAAAGGGTAACATTATGTTTTCCGAGATGCCAAAATGTATCTAAAATAAAATATAGAGGTGAAAAAAATGAAAACTGATATTCAACCAACTTAT
Organism: Lachnospirales bacterium; assembly: GCA_047974615.1. GTDB lineage: Bacteria > Bacillota > Clostridia > Lachnospirales > CAMZNU01 > JBKEBX01. Next base: position 3,989 of record JBKECM010000192.1, on the reverse strand, counting down.
CATCAAGCTACTGTTTCTTGTACTTGTGGTCATAGCTTTATAGCTGGTTCTACTAAAGAAGAAATCAAAGTAGAAACTTGTTTAAAGTGCCACCCATTCTACACAGGTAGCCAAAAACTTCTTCTTGAAGCAGGCGGACGTGTTGATAAATTTAACAAAAAATTCAACAGAGGCTAATAAATATAGCATAAAAGGTGGTCTTGTACCACCTTTTATACTATAAATATTTTTTTAAAATTAATGGTGATTGTATGAGAATAACAAAAATAGGTGGTCAAGCTGTAATAGAAGGAATAATGATGCGTGGTAATGATATGTATTCCTTAGCAGTAAGAAACCTTGAAGGGGAAATCATAGTAGAAGAAAAAGAGCTTGATAAAAAGTTTTCTACAGGTTTTTGGAAACTCCCTATTATTAGAGGTTTTGTAACCTTTATAAACTCCCTAGTTTTTGGTACAAAAATTTTAAATAGATCTATGGAACTTTCAGGACTAGAGGAAATAGAAGGTGAACCTTCTAAATTCGAAATATGGCTAAGTAACATATTTAAAGATAATTTCACAAAAGTTATAACAGGATTTTCTTTTGTATTAGCTATGTTTATTTCTTTAGGACTTTTTGTGTACTTACCTATATTCGTAACAAATCTTATAGTGGACTACTTTGGTGAAGGTGCATGGTTAAGAAGTTTATTTGAAGGAATTTTTAGAATGATAATTTTCATTCTTTATTTATACTTAATATCAAAAAGCAAAGATATACAAAGAGTTTTTATGTATCATGGTGCAGAACATAAAACTATAGCTTGTTTTGAGGCTGAGGAAGAATTAACAGTAGAAAATGCAAGAAAACATAGCCGTTTTCATAAACGTTGTGGAACGAGTTTTTTATTTTTAGTTATGTTTATATCTATTGTATTTTTTATGTTTGTGCATACAGATGTAATTCTTTACAGATTTTTGTATAAAGTTTTACTATTACCTGTGCTTTCTGGTGTTTCTTATGAAGTTTTACGTTTTGCAGGAAACCACGATAACTTTTTTATAAACTTAATAAGTTATCCCGGCTTAAAACTACAACACTTAACTACAAAAGAACCAGATGATATGCAACTAGAAGTTGCCATAGCAGCAATGAAAAAAGTATTAGAACATCAAGAGATATAATATGACTCACAAAGAATGTATACAACAAGGGCGAAACGCCCTAAAACATATAGATACTTGCAAGCTTGACTGTGATATACTTATGTGTCACATCTTAAAGGTAAGTACAATAGATTTAATAGTTAATAACTATTTCCTAAGTAACGACCAAGAAAAAGACTTTTTTAAACTTATAGATGAAAGAAAAAACTTAAAACCTATTGCCTATATTTTAAAAAAAAAGGAATTTATGGGCTTAGACTTTTATGTAGATGAAAATGTTCTTATACCAAGACCTGATACAGAAATTTTAGTAGAAGAAACATTAAAAATCATAAAAGAATATTCCTTAAAAAATTTTTTGGAAATAGGTTCAGGAAGTGGCTGTATAGCAATAGCACTTAGTTATTATAGTAAAATATATGGTACAAGCGTTGATATTTTTGAAGAAAACATTAACATTTGTAAAAAAAATGCAAAAAAAAATAATGTGGAAAGCCTATCATTTGTACATTCAGATATATATGAAAATATAAATGATACCTACGACCTTATTATATCAAATCCTCCATATATAGATAAAAATGACTATTCTACACTAGGAAAAAATGTTGTGGACTATGAACCAAATATAGCTTTATTTGCTGAAAATGAAGGTATGTACTTTTACGAGAAAATTATAAGTAGTGCATCACTTTATTTAAAAGATAATGGATTTATAGCATTTGAAATCGGCTATAATCAAAAAGATAAAGTAATAAGCTTACTTACAGAAAATAATTTTGTAGATATAAAATCCTATAAAGATTATGGTAATAATGATAGAGTAGTAATTGGTAGACTTAAAAGATAGGAGAAATACAATGTTTGATAAATTAGAAGATATAGTAAAGCGTTTTTATGAGTTGGAAAACTTGGTAAATGACCCTGAAACTATAAAAGATCAAAACAAGTGGCGTCAACTTATGAAAGAACACGCTGACTTAAAAGATTTAGTAGACACATATTTAGAGTATAAAGGTTATAAAAATGCTTTACAAGAGGCAAAAGAACTACTTGAAGAAAGTAATGATGAAGACCTTAGAAGTTTAGCTAAAGAAGAAGTAAAAGAAAATACAACATTAATTGAAGAATTTGAAGATAAATTAAAAGTTCTACTTTTACCAAAAGACCCTAATGACGAAAAAAATGTTATCGTTGAAATACGTGGTGGAGCTGGTGGCGATGAGGCGGCTCTTTTTGCTAGTGACTTATTCCGTATGTACACTCGCTATGCAGAACGTCGTAAGTGGAAAACAGAGCTTATTGATATGTCCGATAGTGAAGCTGGTGGTATAAAAGAAGTATCTTTCCTTATAAAAGGTCAAGGTGCATATTCAAGACTTAAATATGACAGTGGTGTACATCGTGTACAACGTGTACCTGCAACAGAAAGTTCTGGACGTATCCACACTTCAACAGTTACAGTTGCAGTTTTACCTGAAGTTGAAGACGTAGAAGTAGAAATAAATGAAAACGATGTGCGTGTAGACGTTTTCCGTTCATCAGGTAACGGTGGACAGTCTGTTAATACAACAGATAGTGCTGTACGTTTAACACATATGCCATCTGGTATTGTTATTTCATGTCAAGATGAAAAATCTCAGTTAAAAAATAAAGAAAAAGCTTTCAAAGTTTTAAGAGCAAAATTATACGACTTAGAATTAGAAAAACAAAATAAAGAACTTGCTGATGATAGACGTTCACAAGTAGGTACAGGCGACCGTTCTGAACGTATAAGAACATATAATTTCCCTCAAGGTAGAGTTTCAGACCACAGAGTACAGCTTACATTACACAAAATTGATGCAATTTTAGATGGTGACCTTGATGAAATCTTAGATACTTTAATAACATCAGATCAAGCTGAAAAATTAAAATCTATCGGAGAATAATATAAGGAGGCTTTTATGTATACACATTATGTAACGTGGAATTTTGTTGAAAATATTGATAAAGAAGCTGTTTTTAATGAAGTTAAAACTTCTTTAGAAAGCTTAAAAAATGAAATCGAAGGTATAATTGAGATATCTTTCATTCGTACAAATGAACAAAGTACTTGTGATGTAGTTTTACTTAGTACTTTCACTTCTGTAGATACCTACAAAGCTTATGCAATACACCCTTCTCATGTAAAAGTAGCAGAGTTTGTAAAGCAAAACTTTACGAACCGTAACGTTATAGATTTTACAAAATAGTATTACCTAAAAAGCAAAGAATTTAAAATTAATTTTAAATTCTTTGCTTTTTTTATATATCTGGCATAATTGCATTTTGCAATGATAATACTTCCTTATAAAATTTCTATTTCTTTAAACTACAAAGGAGCTGTAAAACCTATTTTAAGCAAGTTTTTTACAGCCCCTTTTAATTTTAACTATTTACTTTGTTGAGATAACCAATCAAATATAGTAGTTTCTACACCATCACTAACTTCAACACAGTCATTGTTTAAAGTGTAAACCCATGACCAGTGACCCATATATTCATAAGGAGTACCATCTTCTTGAACATATTCACCAGTTAAGTCAACTACTGTATCAAATAAGCTATAATGTACATTAGTAGAACCAGCTTCTACTAAACGATCATATAATGCATTTGAAAAATCATCTTTTAAATCTACAGAACCATCTTCTAAAATAGTAGGGCGTAAGTTCATACCATCAACTTCACCATTAGCGATAGCAACAGTACTATCAGATAATGCATGAGTTAACCATATAGGCATATCAACTATTGCTTGAAGTTTTTCTTCTGTTAAGTTAGCATCAGAAAAAGCTTCACAAACAGGATATGCAGCAG
>JBKECM010000167.1:0-3933 GCA_047974615.1 Lachnospirales bacterium | reverse complement strand
TAAGCACTTAGCAAAAGTAGACTTTCCACTCCCGTTATGTCCAAGTATTGCAACAAACTGACCATCTTCTATATTAATATTTACAGATTTCAAAGCTTGTACAACTTCTCTTTCGCCTTCTAAAGATTCTTTTATATATTCAAAGGACAAATTCTCACTTTTAATCATATTGCCTCCAAAAAACTAAGTTACATTCAATATTATTAATTTAAAAAACGCATAATATCAATAGCTTTTTATATTGTAGCACATATTATTATTTTTTTCTATATTTTCATATATTTTTTTAAAAAATTAAATATGGCATCATTACAAAATACAACAATGTCAATTTCATCAAGTTTTTTCATTCTTCCATTTTTTTGATTTTAGGAGCAAAAAAAGGTAAAACTATAAGTTTATACCTTTTTTCTAACACATATTTAATTTATATTAAACTATTAGTTTAATATTTTAATTATCGGTATGATAAATTCTTGTACACCCTTAGAACCATCAGCTACTTCATATTTATCAAAAACTACAACAATATTTTGCTCATCATCAAGATAAAAAGAAGTATCTTCATTTATTTCTAAATTTTCTAAAGCCTTTTCATCATAATTATATTCCTCAGGGCTTACCTTTTCATTATATTCGGCGATTTCTAAGACTTTTTCTTTCACATATTCTTCATAGCCTTCGCCTACAAAATATTCAAGTGAAACTTTCTCACCCGTTTTGGAATTATATGTTGAATAAACTTCCTCAGTAAAAGCTGAAGCTAAAGAAGTGTATCTATATACCTTTACAGAAACATAATTTTCGTTCAAAGAAAGTATTTCATAATCTATTTCATAAGTAGGTTCAAGGTATTCTTCAAGAGTACCTCCAGTAGAAAGAAAAGCATCTTTGTACTCCTCATTTGCCTTTAGTTGTTCCTCTTTAAAAGTATCAAGTTGACCTTCTATTTCATCTGCTATAGCCATAGCAATCTCAGGCTCAAGTATTGCTTCAACTTCAACCCCAACAGGAGTAACATCTGTGTCATCAGTATCAGTATCAACTACAGGTAACGTCGGTGTAATTGGCTCAACATTTGTTATTGGTTCAGGTTCAACTACAGGAATATCAAGTAACATCTTTTTAAAACTAGTTGGAATATACGCCTTACCATTAATTAAAGAGGTTTTTGTTTCAAGAACTACTTCTTCACCGTTTTTTGTATAAACATTAGAATTAATAGTTGCAGTAAAAACGTTAGAACCTTTAGTAAAAGTAATTTGCTTTAAGCTATCATTCCAAAGAACTTCATAACCTATGCCTTCAGCATAATCACGTGCACCAACGATTTCTTCTAAAGTTTCTCTATCTATAGCTATAAGTGGAACTTCTGCCTCAGTTTGTTCAGCAGTTAAATCATATATTGGCAGCATTATCTCTACATTGCTTTCTGTAACAGGCTTAGTAGGTGAATTTGCATAAGCCACTGTTGTCATCATAGTTGTAACAGCCATTGTTAAAATTAATAATCTTTTCATAAGTAAAACCTCCTATATGTTTTCATTTTTTTATTTGTATACTTAATAAACGTACAAAGCAAAGAAATAGTTCCATCTTTCAAGGTCTTTTATTTTTTTGGAATAAGAATATTCACAGTAAACCAGTTATCTTTATAGCTTACAGCCATTGAACCGTCGTATTTTTCAGCAATATATTTTATACTTTTTAAGCCATATCCGTGGTTCACTTTATCTTTTTTAGTAGTCACAGGTAAACCATCTTCAAAGTTAGGTATCTTTTCACAATAGTTTTCAAATCTTATTATTATAAAATTTTGTTTTACGCCTAAACGAAGATTAATGAGCCTTTTTTCTATCTTTTCTTCTTTCATAACGTATTCTATTGCATTATCAAAAGCATTTCCGAATATACTACAAATATCAGTGACTTCCATAAAATTAAGTAGCTTACCATCTGCAATACAAGAAAAAATTATTTTTTGTTCAATGCAATAGGTATTTTTTGTAGTAAGTATAGTATCCAAAACAGCATTACCAGTATCTATATTTACACTTATATTACTAAGTTCTTCTATTATAGAGTCGATTTTGTTATTTCTAACAGCACTGTTTTCTTCTGACTTTATAATATATACTTGATGTTTTAGGTCGTGTAATTTTTGTTGTATTAGTTCATTGTTTTCTTTATAAGTTATGTATCTGTCATATTGCTTACTATTTAATACATTACTTATTTTATTAAGCTCACCTTTTAAAAATCTATCATTTTTTTGTATTTGAAGGAGGTATATTATACATAGACCACAAAAATTTACAGTAGTACGCATAAAATATATAGCAGCAAAATTACCTAAGTGATATTGTGTTTTAGTAAGTAAAAATCCTATATTACTCATTAAAAATATTATTGAGGTAATAAAAGCAGTAACAAAAATTTCTTTCTTATCATAATCAACAGATAAATTTCTAGTACCTTGCCTTTTTTCGATTAGATATACTGCAAATAAAATTACGTTATAACAAATCAAAACAAAAACTGTTAAAGTCGTATCTTTAACATAAACTGTACCCCAAATAAAGAAGGTATAAAATTGCCAAACAAGTGAAGCTATGAACTCGGCAAGTACAAAAGCTTTTAAAGAAGTGTAAGAAGCAAACATTACATCTAAGTCCGTATTCACGTATATAGTAATCAACATCCACGCCAAATTTATTAGCATAGTAATAATCCAATATTCCAGAGGCAATAAGGCAGCTGTAAGTTGAAAAAACACTTGACCGATACCCATAACAATAATTTTCACTATAGCTTTAATGGAAAATTTACCCTTTTTATAAAAAATTATATATAATAAACAAGCAAAAAACTCTGCAAAAGCAGTATACAAACGAGGAATATCTGGCAAATATTCGTACATTAAATGTCATCTCCCATATAGGTAGTAAGTGCCTCAAGAAAGGCTTTTTTTCTTGAACGGCTTACTTGAAGTTTAAAATTTCCAACAGTAGCATAATTATCTATTACTTCTTTTACAAAAGCAAGATTAACAATATAACAACTATTACTTCTAAAGAAAATATCATTATCCAAAGAACCTTCTAAGTTTTTTAATGTGTCTAAAAAAACTACTTCTTCAGATACAGTAACAGCCTTTATATAGTGACCATCACTTTCTAAATATATAATATTTTTAAACTTAATTTTACGCACACCCATCTTAGTTTTAACGAGTAATGAAGGTTCATCTTTACGTAAAATTTTAGGTAAAATCTTTTTAAAATGTTCATAAAAAGCAAATTCTGATATAGGCTTAACTAAAAAATCAGTTGCATTTACAGAATATCCATCTATGGCATATTGAACATAGTTTGTACAGAAAACTATAACAACTTCATTATCTCTTTTACGTATTTCACGTGCAGCTTCCATACCATCTACAAAATCCATTTTTATATCAAAATATATTAAGTCATATACTATTTCTTTTTTCTCAATACTTTCTATTCCATCTTTATAAAAATCTATTTCAATACTTAGAGAATGTTTTTTGCAACATTCTTCTAAAAGTTTGCCTAAAGCATTTCTATAATCTTCTATATCATCTACAACAGCAATTCTCATTTTGTCCTCACATACCTTTGATTTTTGGGCAATCTTTAAATCTTTATTTTTTATAATTATACTATTATATAAACTTTCTGTCAAATATAACGACTTTATTAAAAAAATACTGAGGGTGCTGATAAAGGATAGAAAAAAATATTACTGCACAAAAATTACGCTCGACTTAATGATTTGCTTTGCAAATAATCTTGCATGTCGCATAAAATTAGCACTCGTTCCTTCGAAGGTGCTGTCAAAAGTTAGAAAAAAATTAATTTAGGAGTTTTTCAATAAGATAATTTCAATTTTTTCCTTACTCACTTAACG
>JBKECM010000156.1:0-1534 GCA_047974615.1 Lachnospirales bacterium | reverse complement strand
TCATTTACCAATTTATTTGCTAACTGCTTTGTACCTGTGGTTTTTCCTACTCCACCCTTATTGTTATAAATACTAATTATTTTTTTCATATTATCCTTTTTAATTTTTATATTTAATTTTTTCATATTTGCACCTTTCTTGAATAAAAAAAGTTATATATATTACACAAACAATTTCAATACGTCTTAGCAAGCCTCCGCTTATATACACGTACGTGTTATTTTTTTTTAATTTTCAAAAAAATTTTAATTTTTTGCCACTTTTGGAAACATAAATTCTAGTTCTCCATCTGCGATTACACATATTAAATCTAATACTGCTTCTTCATAATTCTTAATATTATTGCTATTAATACTTGCTAGTAATTCTAAATGACTTTTAAATGCTTCTATATCCAGCGAATTTACATCGATATAAGCCATGCTAAGAGCATTTGCGAGCATATTGTATACTTTTATTGCCCTGTCCTTAAAGTCCTTAAAAACACCTTCAAATTGATTAGAATTATCGTTCACTCTGTATATTACTCCATTTTTCAATACAGCCTTCTTAGTATATTTTTTTTTTAAAATATACAGTCCTTGAGTTTGAAATACTTTTATTTCATACTGCAACAATATCTTCTTTATTGCATTCATCATAGAAACAAATAACTTTTTATTGTACTGATGAATAAGTTTAAACCTAATTTTGTTGCTAATTTTATATTCTACTTCTGTCTTAACACTCTTAATCACAGCATTTTTATAAGTCTTCGATACCCGTTTACCTGTGTTTTTATTAATCCAAACATCTTTAGTTACAGTTTTAACAAGCGGTTTTTTATAAACTAATCGGTCAATAAATCGAATAGTAATGTAATAACTCTTACCAACTGTTTTTGTATATGATACAAAATATTTTAAATCATCAATTCTTTTAACAGATGTTACTAGTTCGATACATTTCTCACAGTATTTTCTTAGGTTCTTGCGATTACTATAATCAATTAATTTTTTTGACACCAATAGCTTAATACTGTAACCTTCAACATTGCGGCGATTTTCATAAACCTGTCTAAATTGCTTTTCATACTTGAAATAGTCATTTAATTTTTTTAAAACCATTTCTTTATCTGAACTAAAAAAATTGATATTTTTATAATAAGTAATATTAGTCATGATTAAGTCTTTATCATTTTCAGCTGCTAATTCTTCTACAAAGTTATAAATTTTGGAAACTTCAACAAAGTTTTGTTTTTCGGTCATAATCTATACATTCCAATTTCTTGCAAACTTATTAAAGTTCTTCAATAGAATTACTTTTTCTCGTTCTTCAATTGACTTTGTATTATAACTATCTGTGTCTATACCTTTTTTCCAATCACCATATTGCTTATCATTAAAGTAATATTTAATCCAATCTAATACTAGCAATGAAACTTCACTTGATACTGTCTGACTTTTTTTTGTAATTTCTAAAACATTTAAAACCTTAATAACATTTGCTGATATAAAGTTGTTTTGTTTTGAAAAACTATAAATCGACATCTTGG
>JBKECM010000078.1:0-7685 GCA_047974615.1 Lachnospirales bacterium | reverse complement strand
AATATATGTGGTTGTATATGAGTGAAACAGAAAATAAACCTGTAATCCTCTATGATTATCAATCAACTAGAGCTAGTACCTGTCCTAAAAATTTCTTAGGTGAATATTATGACGGTTACTTGCAGACCGATGGCTATGCTGGATATAACTCGGTAAAAAATGCCACTCGTATATATTGCCTAGCTCATATACGACGAAAGTTTCATGAAGTTATTGTACATTTAGATAAAGAAACCCTAAAAAAATCAAGAGCTTTGATAGGGTTTAATTATTGTGAAGAAATTTATAAACTAGAAAAAGAGCTACGTGAAGAACACGCAAACGTAGATAATTATTACGATATACGATTTGAAACTAGAATCGAAAAGTTAGCTCCTATATTAGATGATTTCGTAAAGTATATAGATAAGGAAATACCTGACGCACTTCCTAAAAGTCCACTTGGTAAAGCATTGGACTATGCTAAGAAACACATACCATCTTTGAAAAATGTTTTATTAGACGGAAGGCTAGACGTAGATAATAATTGTGCTGAACGTGCTATAAAGCCTTTCGTTATCGGAAGAAAAAACTTCTTGTTTTCTAATACTGCAAAGGGAGCTACTGCTAGTGCTACTTTATATAGTATTATTGAAACTTCAAAGGCTAACAACCTTTATGTAGAAAACTATTTAACATTTTTGTTTGATTCTCTCGCAAAACATAGCGTTAATAATCCTTTAGATTTAGACAACTTAATGCCTTGGTCGGAAACATTGCCTTCAAAATGTAGACTTACAAAAAAAATTCATAAATAATTTTAAAACTGCTAATGATACTTTTCATCGGCAGTTTTTTTATTGCTTTTTATTATATCATTTGTTTGTATGGTTTTAAAGACGTCAAAACTTTTACGCTTACCTATAACCGTCCTTGTATATTCAAAATATAAAATGTAAGTTGTACTCTCATAATTATATCAGCATCACTTAAATCTACATTCATTATTTCCTTAATTTTATTTAGCCTTTGATATAATGTATTTTTATGAATGTGTAATACATTATACACTTCTTCAGTATTCTTTGTATTTCTAATATAAACCTTCAAAGTTTTGGTAAGTTCTGTATTTCGCTTTTCATCATATTCCATTAACTTCATTAATGGTTTAAAACAGTACATAGATAAGTCATGTTGATTAGGGAACTCTAACAACATTGAATCAATCTGATAATCATCAAACATAAATAGATTTTTATTATTTGCGTTCTGCTTTCCAGCTTTTAATGTTAATTCTACCTCTTTCAAGTGAACACGTTTAAATCCATCAAAACCCCTAAATGGACCTGTCATTCCAGCATATAAATTTAAAGCACTTAGATAGCTATTCCACATTTCTAATTCAAATTGTGAAATTAAATCATTATCTGTTCTACTTATTAATAGTAAAATTTTCTTATCCCTGTTCATGTAAATACTATTTGTAAATACTTTTCTTAAATTCTCGGATAAAACAGAAAATTCATTACTTATATCTTCTTCAATTCTTTCAACAAGTATTAGATACATATTTTCCCTTAAATCATAGTGAAAAAAACTTAGCCTATTTTTAATATATGCAATATCCGTGAATTCCGAATCAATTATTAGCGAAAATAAGTATGGAAAACACTCAGATTTATTATCCCTGTAATCGTAAATTTTAGTAAGCTCTAAACTAAATATCCGTGCAATTGCAGGTAGTTCATACAAATACTCAATAGGAATTACATATTCATTTTCACCTATGGACTCTGGAAAAGCAATTGTTGCAACCTTTATCCCATTTATAAAAATAGGTATTGCATATACACTAAAATTTTCAATTGTATATTTTTCTGCATTTTTAGACTTAATAACTTCATCTAGTATTCCAATTTCACGTAAATCATGTAGAGTTTTCAACGTCAGACCATAAGAACTTTGTGCATCTTCTGCTACTAAGTCATTTAATTGACTCTCATCTGAATTTGTAAGAAATCTATATGTATTATCTAAAATAACAACAGGTCTCTCGATTTTTTCAGCAAGATACCTCGTCATTTCTGTAATACCTCTATTTCTTTGTGTGATATCCAATAAACCTTCTTGTACACTTCTAATAAAATCTTGGCGTATAAAAGATTTATTAATATTATTATAAATCTTCTCAAATTTATCAAATTGGCATACCATGCAATTTGATATTTCACAAAATGTTGTTTGTTCATTATTTAATTCTTTTTTAAGAATGATTGCCCCAATATTTTTACCAAAAGTAATACTACTTAGCAGTTCTTCGGGAATGATATATAAATATTTCTCATTCAAAACCTCCATACCAAAACATACATAAAACAACTGCTCATATATTTGGGTTGGATGGTCTGACTTCATTTCCATTAAAACGTCATCATTATCAAATGAATAAATATCTTTCCAACTAATCATATCATTCTCCTTAAACTACTTTAACTGCTATTCTTACTATATACGCTTACCCACAAATTCTGATTTTGCCATTGGACTTTGTAAAATAAATGATATATCGTCACCATTTATACTGCCTGCAACTTTAACTTTCATTTTACCCATTGGCGTAGGCACGTGACATAAATGAGTAAATGAATCGCCATCTACATTACCTTTTTCCACATCAACAGTATTTCCCATAACTACCATTTTTCCCGTTAATGTAGCTCCTTCTACTAAATATTCTATGTGGCTCTCCATTTCTGAACCCATAACTTTACCCTTTGCAATATAATTTCCTTCTACCATAATAAAATCTCCTTTAAATACAATAAATATAGTATATTATTATTATATTTTTTTATCATAGCTATTACAATATTTTGACCCACATAATTACATTCATTAATTCTTACTACAAATGTACTCTAGCACATATATACTATTAATTATAACCTAAATCTAATATTTATCAACCACTCTTAATGGTTCTAAATTTTTAATTCATCTAATTTTTCTAAATGTGTATTTATAAAAGTTCTACTCATATCCATAAATTTAGAAATATCACTTTCATCATATCTATAAATCTCAACCCCCATAAGTAGTCCCATATATACATTATACAGCATAAACCTAATACGTTCACTTTTATTCATCTCAAAAAAGGAACCGTTGAATTTACTATATCCATCTTTAAACATTGTTGCATTTTCTAAATCACCACAAATAGTTTGTGTTGAAATAAACTCTGCGATTGGGTCACCAAAAAAGGCTCTTTCGTGGTCAATAATACCTTCTATTGCATACTCACCATCTATTTTATTTAATATTATATTTTTACTCCACATATCGTAATTAACCAAAGACGGTTCTTTTACATCATCCAATGTATAAAAAAACGGCTCAATCTTTTTATAAATATCCTCAAAGGGCAATTCTACACCACCCTTAATTCCATCTTCAATTATATTATCTATAAAAGATATAAAGGCTTCTTTCCATGAACTATGTTGATAGGATTTATCTTTTTTTATATAACCATAATAATCACCTTTTATATTGTGTATCATTGCAGTATATTTTCCTAATTCATAATATAATTTTTCTCTATTCTTATCTGTCAATAAGTTCTCTGCTTTTTCCCATGTTAAACCTTCAAGTTTTTCCATAAAAAAATAATCAAAATTTACATGTTGTCGGCTAAAGTCAGTAAATAAAATTTTAGGAATTGGTACTCCACATCTACTTAATTTCTCATAAACCTGTATTTCTGTACTCATAATGTCTTTTTCATAAGTTAAGACATACTTATCAGCTCCTATACCTGTTTTTAAAACTACCGATTTGTGACCTTCAAAAGCTTTAGTAAACTCCACACAATATACTGCATTAAAAAAACCTTCGGAAAACTCAGTTATTCTTTCAACCTCTACATATTCACCAAAATTTTTCTTTACAAGTAATTCAATACTATTGTCATCTAATAAACTTTTTGTTTTACTAATCATATAATCACCCTCACAAATTAATTTTTTTATAATCTTTAATAATGGTTATGAAAGATATAAGTGTTAATATTAAATCTGAGATACAAAATCCGTACCAAATCCCTACTAATCCGTAATAATTATTCAAAACTACAATCATAGGTACTTGAATAATCAAAATTCCAAAAAACAGTAATCCAACAGATTTAAACGGCTTCCCAACTGATTGATATATGGAAGATATTAATACAGGAATGCCCTTTACACTATAACTTATTGATAAAATTTTTAAAATAGCAACACCTAAATTTAGAATATCATCTGTTATAAACATGCCTACCATATTTTCTCCAAAGATTAATACTATTATAGTTATTAAAAATCCGTAGCCTGTACTATACATACTACCCCATTTAAAAGTTTCCTTAACTCTATTATAATTTTTTCTTGCGTAGTTATAGCTTATTATAGGTTGCAATCCTTGTACAATACCGCTTTGTGGTAAAATCAAAAAACTTTGTATTCGTGATACAATCCCGAAAGCAGTAATTGCATCCGTACCACCTGAACTATAAAGCAACTTATTTACAAATACTACAAAGAAACTCATACTTATTTGAGAAATTAACGTTGGCAAACCAATGGATATAACCTCAACTATTATTTTGAAATTAGGTTTAAAGTGTCTTTTTCTAATAAAATAACTATCACGCCTACTAAAGAAATAAAAAATACTCATTCCAAATGATACTATTTGTGCCATAACTGTTGCTATAGCTGCACCTTTTACACCCCACCCAAATCCAAATATAAATATAGGATCAAAGACTAGATTTACTAAAACAGGGTACATCCAAATATACAATGAATATTTTGTATTACCTTCCGCTCTTATTAAGGACGAAAAACCCGTTGATGTCACAGCACCGATTAAAATTATCCTTAGATAATCTTTAGAGTACATCTCAAGAGTTTCATCTGCACCTAACCCTCTTACTAGTGTGTCTAAATAAAGTAACCCTAAAGCAGAAACTACTAATGCACTTAACCAGAATAAAGCCATTACATTACCTGCGGTTGCTCCAGCCTTTTCTATATCATTTTTACCCAATGCACGTGATATAATTGATGCTCCACCGGCTCCTAGCGTTGAACTAACTGCTCCAATTAATATTGTAACTGGCGCAACTAAGGAAACACCACCTGCCGCATAAACACCTACACCCTTTGCTAAAAAAAATGTGTCTGTCATTGTATAAAAACTATAAAGAAATAATGACAATGTAGTCTGTGTACTCATACTTAAAATTAATTTTTTTACAGGCTCACTACCAAGATTTGAAACATTATATTTACTAATAACAATCCCTCCCCATATATTAATATTATCTTATTTTTATTGAATTTTCTATTAAAATTCTATATAATTATATTAATATAGTCCGAAAGGTGTGATTTTTTGTTTCAATTAGATATACTATCAGATTTATCAGAACGTATCCCTTACAATATTAAAAACTTCCCTTTTTTTTGTGGGTACGGATCTATTAAAAATTTTAAAAGCTTTGAAGTTGCAAACCATTGGCATCAAGACATTGAATTTACAGTCATTCTAGAAGGTTCTATGACATATACCGTAAATGGAACTGCATTTATTGTTAATAAAGGGCAGGGTTTGTTTATCAATAGTAAACGACTGCATTCCCATTGTTCCAGTAGTCATTTGGACTGTCATTACCTTGTAATAACAATTAATCCTTTGGTACTTGGTGTAATTTTTGAACCTATATCTTCTTATTTTAATTCTACATTTGGTACAAATTGCGATGATTTCATCGTTTTAACTGGTGAATTTTCTTGGCATAAATCTATGATAAAAATGTTTTTTGACATTAATGCTGAATTTAGTTTAAACAAACATAACTATTTTAAATTAATATCCTATGCTACTAAGTTAAGTTCTGACATATCCGAGCATATAACTTACAATAACAATAATTCTAAAGATAATATTGAATTGTTGAGAATTTGGAAAATGACAGGTTTTATACATGAAAATTATGATAAAGATATTACTTTAATAGAAATTGCAAAATCAGGTGATATTTGTAGAAGTCAATGCTATGAGATATTTAACACCGTTTTAAAGCAGACTCCTAACATATATTTAACAAACTACAGAATTCAAAAGAGTTGTGAATTACTTAGAAATACTACCCTTTCCATTAGTGAGGTTGCTATTTCTTGTGGGTTTAATAATTCCAGTTACTTCACTCAAGTTTTTAGAAAAATTACTACTCATACACCTAAAAATTATCGAAATTTGTATAAATAAGATTTTATTCTTTAAAGTTGTCGTAGTAAGCATTATGTGATATGTTAATTTTTTATAAAAGTAATTTAAATCAAATACATACGCAGTAATGCGTTACCCAAAACATTCTTGGTTATCAGGAATTCACGATAATCTTGGTTATACCGACTTTTGAGTTATCCTTACTCATTTTCAAAATAGTGTATTTTAGGTATTTCTAATAAAAAAAGTAAGGATAACTTTTGAAAATGTTTTTTTAAAATGTGTTATATAAAAATTATTTAATTTTTTAAAGTCGGGATAACTTTTATTTTAATCCATACAAATTTTAAAAATCAGTATCCTGAACACTGCATCTTAGAACGTCTATTTCCTCTAAAGTATTTCTACCTATAGCCTTTTCTATAGAAATATGTTTTTGCTTATTATCCGTACGAGCGTATATAAGCATAGTATTTTTAATAATAGCAATTATTTTTCTTTTATAGTATTTTGCTCCTCTTTTATTGTAGTCAGAATTTTTTAGTTCTGCTATAATAATTATTCAACAATTAAATCATTAGAGTTACAAAAAAGTTATCCCGACTTTTTTATCAATCGTTAATTTTTTATAAAATTTAATTATTTATAAAAGCAAAAAAGTTATCCTTACTTTTATAAATAATTTACCTATTTTTTGGACAGTTATTTTAAAAGTAAGGATAACTCAAAAGTCGTGATAACCACGATTATCCCGAATTCGAGATAATCTTGGTTATCAGGAATTTCTACTTATCAGGAAATTTAAAAATATTCCTTATAGAATAAGGTATTTCAAATATTTTTTCCTGATAAGTTTTTTAGAAAATCGAGAATAAGTATTTTTCAAGTGCTATGAGAAAAATCAAAATTCCTGATAAGTCTGAGTAGTAAAAATCAATAAGTTAGAATTTCCTGATAATACGGTAGTTTATTTTTAAGTTTGACAACTATTTTATAAACAACTTACTGAAAATAAATAAAAGCAGGAATTATCACTACTTCTTATCAGGAATTTTATAACAACAAATAATTGCCATAAAAACTTATCAGGAATTTTTGATATTTAATTTATTTGCGAATTTAAGCAATTTTCATAAATAACAAATAACTTATCAGGAACTTTTTTCTTTAAAATCACAAGTAATAAGGGTTTATTTTAAAATTCCTGATAAGTATTTTTTCCTGATAACCAAGATTATCAGGAATTCACGATATTCGTGGCAAGCTGGGCACGTCGGTACAACCTACGTGCATTTGCTTGTTGGGAGCTGTCCCAAACCCTTATAAAACTCGCAAAAATTTGCGAGTTTTTAAATGATATTCTTTGAATATCAGCATCACCTCCCAACTAAAGTTGGTCAGTTTTTTTATTTTTTTCAAAAATAAATTTT
>JBKECM010000134.1:0-1903 GCA_047974615.1 Lachnospirales bacterium | reverse complement strand
GAATGAGCGTAAATTTTATTCAATACGAACGCTAATTTTTGTGGAATATAATTTTTTTCTAACTTTTGACAGCACCTTCGAAGGAACGAGTGCTAATTTTATGCGACATGCAAGATGATTTGCAAAGCAAATCATCAAGTCGAGCGTAATTTTTGTGCAGTAATATTTTTTTCTATCCTTTATCAGCACCCTCCTTGTTTTATGTAATTTTAATCAATATTTTAACCTAAAGTTTTTTTCAAAAAACTTGCAGGTATTATCCATATAACCTTGTTATAACGATAGACAATAAGGGTGTGGACAGAGTCCACATATCTCTTTATCTCTTTATTTCTTAATCTCTTTTTCTCTTTTTCTCTTTTTCTCTTTATCTCTTTTTCTTTAAACACTAACTTCACGACTACCATTAACGTCACCATAAATAGTATGAGCCACAAAAGAAACAGCCACAATATGTCGCTTACTCAAATCAAAAACGAACCCATCAACGGAATTTATCCTATCATCTTGAACAAGTGCCTCAACTATACGCCTTTCAACCTCCGGTACAACATAATTTACAGGCATACCGAACAAATCTTCAAGCTCTATACCATAGTTCCAAGAGTAAATAAGGTGCCGATACCTTTCAGTCATTAAAATCTTAAATATTACTTGCTTCATAGCTTCTTTTTCATTAGCATAACCTTTTATAAATTCTTTTTCTAAATACATTCTATAGTTTTTACTTTTTGGATCAACTACAGTAATTGCTTCATTTATTGCTAAACCCAAATTAGGCAACATTATAATGCACCCTTTCTATCAATAACTAAAAATCTTTGGCCTTCTTGTTCTCGTATCATTACAACTTCTTCGCCTACTAATAAACCTTTATGAACAAGAAAAGTTTTCCTACCCTTATAAGCGTGGTTATGGCTCTCAAACTCTGCATCACCACCCCCACCTGCCCTATGTTCTGTAAGGTGGTCTACAGTCATATCCACTTCATATTCTGTAACCTCTCTACAAAGAACAAGAAATTTTTCTGTTAATATAAGTTTACTGTCAACAGTTATTTCAAGGGGTGAAACTTTAGTAACTTTTCCATATACTACATTTACAGGTTTATTGCTATCTATAACACTAAGTGCTATTTGTTTTATAGCATTATTAAATTGACTATATTCCCCCATTTTACCCCCTATAACCACATAGTTAAATCCATATAATGCTCGTTCTCTTTAAAGGTATGAGTACATTTTTCGACTAGCATATATTGATTTGCCACCATATCCCCTAAACTTAAGTAAATACCTATAGAACAACCAGCTCGAACTCTTGTATCGCCTAAAACATTTTTAACAGTAAGCGTCCTAGTTTTTGAATTGTATTGTTCTAACATTGTCTTAGCTTTATTTAAAGCATTTTCAGTTATTTCTTCTATTGTTTCACTAAGTTGTAACACGCCCCATTTTGCTATATTACTATCATCTTTTTCCACATGAACTAATTGATTTTTATAGTATAGCTTAACTTGATTATAAGTTTCAGAATCTATACTTGTAGAGTAATCAAAATTTTCTGCCACCTCATTATCTATTAGTATAGGTATTTTCATATTCTCAATATTTTTTAAAGTTATTTCTCCAAACTCATCATAAAGCACATACATTTTACCAGTATTCATTATAGTTACTTCTAAAGCCGATAAAATTATATCAAACCAACTTTTATTTTCTTCAACCCTAGATATACTAAACCCTGTATCTTCTAAAGTACCACATATTAAACCGAAGCTACTTGCCATAACTTCAATTAATTTATTTGCAGTCATATTTTCATAAACATAAGTATCTTTATTTTTTAAATATCTAAGTTGGTCATAAGCTGTAACAGATATAGTACCACCCTTATCTCTACT
>JBKECM010000133.1:0-4443 GCA_047974615.1 Lachnospirales bacterium | reverse complement strand
CAGACCCGTGCCTTACCACTTGGCCATGGCGCCAAAAAATGACCCGTATGGGAATCGAACCCATGTTACAGCCGTGAAAGGGCCGTGTCTTAACCGCTTGACCAACGGGCCAAAGTCATTTAGAAGTACTTTTATATATTAACAGACTTTATCCCATATGTCAATAGCTTTTCAAGAAAAAAATTATCTTTTTACAATTTTTGCGTCTTCAGTAGAAACTTCAATAGGTGTACCGTCTTGTGTAACTACATAATTCCCTTTTGTAACTACTACAATATTAAAATTTAAAAAGCTAAGTTTTTTATTAAAAATCAACGCCACAAGTGTTATAACCTCAAAAGCTGTTAAATATTTTAAAAATTTTTCCATAATCTACTCCTTATATATTATTCATCTTAAAAGATTTTATTCTTCTAATATTAAATATTTTTCCTATCTATGTTTTAGACTTTCACCTTTAAGAGCATATTTTTTATCTTATGCACTTTTATTATATCATAAAAGTAAAATCTTACAATACAATTTCAAAAGTATATACACTAAAAACTATGTCTATACTTTATAAAAAAATATTAAGGAGGAATTATGTCCTTATCAAAAAATATAGATAACAATATTCAGTATTTATTAAATGTGTTTAAAGAATGTGGAGATTTCGTAAAAAAAGAGTTATTTATTGGAAAAGACTTTAATATAAAACTTTTTTTATGCTATTTTGACCTATTAACAGATAGGTCTTTAATAGAACGTTCCATAATTGACAGTTTAATGATAGGTATGAAAGAAGCAGAAACCTTTTTAAATAAAGAAGACTTTAACCTATTTGACATAATAAAAAAACAAGGAATTACAACAATAGACTATTCCGAAAATGATGATTTAGAAACAATAATACTTGCTGTCTTATCGGGTGACTCAGTACTTTTTGTGGAGAACTCAACACAAGCGCTTATTATATCCACAAAAGGTTTTCCTAACAGAGGAATACCTACAGCAGAAAACGAAGTAGTTTTAGAAGGATCAAGAGAAAGTTTTTCAGAAGTTTTTAGATTTAATACAGTTTTAATAAGAAGAAGAATACGTGATACAAATCTAAAACTATATCAAACAAAAGTAGGCACAAGAAGCAACACCGATATAGGTATAATGTATATGGAAGATTTAGTTCATAAAGATGTTTTAAATGACATAATAAAAAAACTAAGCACAACAAATATTGATGGTGTTTTTGACTTATCATACCTAGCAGAAATACCTTTTAAGAAAAAAGTAAGTCCTTTCCCACAGTTACAAAAAACTGAACGACCTGATAAAGCCGCCTCTGCTTTACTAGAAGGTAGAATTGTAATAGTAATGGATAATACGCCACAAGTTTTAATTTTACCAACAACATTTGGTGTGTTGTTTCAAAGTTCAGAAGACTATTACGACACATTTATTTTATCCTCAGCTATAAGAATTTTACGTTATATTTCTTTTTTTATAGCAATAAGTCTACCGGGTATTTTTTTAGCAGTGACAATATATAACCCTAGCTTAATAAGTAAAATTTTAATGTATAAAATATCAGCAACACGTGAAACTGTCCCATTTTCACCTTTGACAGAGGTTTTGCTTATGGAGCTTGCCTTTGAACTTTTGCGTGAAGCCGGTTTAAGGCTCCCTACACGAATAGGTGGAACTTTAGGTATTGTTGGAGGCTTAATTATAGGTCAATCAGCAGTAGAAGCCGGTTTAACTTCCCCTACAGTAGTTATAATAGTTGCCCTAACAGCTATGTCAACCTTTGCAATACCAAGTTTAACCTTAACAAACGGCATTAGAATAACAAAGTACTTTATAACTGTTTTAAGTGGTCTTTTTGGTTTTTTAGGTTTAACGCTTTCTATCGTTTTAGTATTTATCCATCTTATGTCCTTAAACAGTTTCGGCATACCTTATATGTATCCTTTCGTAAGCCATATAAATGATTTTACAGACTATAAAGATACTGTTTTGCGTTATCCTTTAAACAAAATGACAAAACGTCCAATTTTTACAAAAAACAGTCAAAAAACAAGACAAAGGAGCGATAAAAATGAATTTTTCAAATGAGAAAATATCCTTTAGACAACTAATTGGCATTTTAGTATTAGAAATATTTAGTACCTCTTTCTTGTCTTTGCCGAAAATTTTGTATTCCAACACAAAACATGATAGTTGGCTATTTTTATTTATATCAGGAACTATAGCTTACATTTCAATAAGCCTTTATTTATATTTGTATAAAAAAACAAATTCGAAAACTTTTAAAGAATTTTTAGATATTACCTTTGGACCATTAAGTAAAATAATCATATTTATTTTTATTTGTAAAAATCTTTTATTTATAAGCTTTGAACTTAACTATTTTATAGACCTTGTTCAAAATATTCTTTTAAAAAACACATCAAAGATTAGTATTTTAATATTTGTTTTATTGTCAGCCTATTATTTTTCAAAAAAAGGGATAGAAACAAGAGGACGTTTAGCAGAATTTTTAATACTACCTGTTTTCATTGCCTTTATAACTTTTTTTATAGTAGCAAGTATAAACGCAGATTTTACAAATATTTTTCCTATTTTGCAAACAACTACAAACTATAAGGATATGGCAAATACTGTTTTCTTTGGTCTTATGGCTTTTTCTGGCCTTGAATATATATTCATTTTAGTCCCTTTTTTAAAAAAACAAGAAAAATTTCATAAAGCCTCCTTGTATGTCCTTATAACAACAACTCTTTTTATATCTTTAACAACACTTTTAACCATAGCAGTTTTTAATCATCAAATCTTACTTGAAAAATATCCAGTAATAATGATTTTGAACTCAATTTCACTTCCTTTTGATTTTATAGAAAGGCAAGATTCTTTAGTGTTTATATTATGGATAATCGGTAGTTTCTTCACAGTATCAGCAGGTTTCTTTTATTCAAGCTTACTTTTTAAAGATTTAACCCCACATAAAAAATATATAGATGAAGTACTTGTAGTTATAGTTTTTTCAATAACTATATTTTTTACAAACTATGTAAATGAAACAACTATAGGCACCATAGTTTTTTTAGTTAACTTAATTTACTTAGTTTTTCTACCTATTATTTCCTTTGCTATCCATACAATAAGATCACTTTTTATAAATAAAAAAACGGAGGAGAACTATGAAAATTTTTAAATTCACCTTTTTTTTGTTATTATTTTTTTTGACCTCTTGCACCTCCTATACAACAAATCATAGGGAATATGTAGAAACAGTATTTATTGACCTTGAAGATGATATGATAGTTTTACAACTTTATACAGTTCCACTTGAAGATTATGGCAAAAATGATGAAGAAGGAGAATCAAATCTTTTAACTACAAAAGGCACATCAATCATAGAAGCAATAAAATTATTAGATAACAAATTAGAAAAAACTTTGGATTTCAATCATACTAACACTTTAATTTTAGGCGAAAATTTTTTTAAAAATAAAGGTAATATGAAAGAACTTTTAGAAAGTTTTTATGAATATAATGAAATAAGCCGTAAAGGAAACTTATATACTACAACTGAAAACTTTGAAGATATAAAAAACTTATTGAAAAAAAAATTAACTTTAAAAAAACTTACTTTCCCTACCACCATAGCAGATTGTTTATATACCTTAAATAATAATAAATATTTTATTTTAAATAATATCGCTTTAGAAGGAAATGAACTTATAGGCGAAAAGGGAGCTTTTTTTGAAAATTACGATTTTAAGTTTTTAACTAAAAAAGAATATAATTTAGGCTATTACTTACTTATGGGTTCAGAACAAGAAGAATTAGTACTAGATAGTAATTTTGTTGTAAAAGATTATTCCATAAAAGATAAAATAAATTATGATGAAAAAACTATTTTTTATGATTTTTATATTAAAACACAAGGTACTTATGGTACAAAAGAATATTCTACAGAAGCCACAAAAAGCTATATATTAAATACAGTAACAACTAGTTTTTTATACTACAATGACCTATCATCTTATTTTTTTAATATAGAAAATGAATTATATAAAAGAAACTACACCCTATACGAAAAATATATAAATAATAAAGAAGATTATAATATTTTACCTCGTTTTTTTATTGACGTAACCGATTAAATACAATAATTTCATTATAAATAAAAAAAGAGAGTGCTGATAAAGGATAGAAAAAAATATTACTGCACAAAAATTACGCTCGACTTGATGATTTGCTTTGCAAATCATCTTGCATGTCGCATAAAATTAGCACTCGTTCTTTCGAAGGTGCTGTCAAAAGTTAGAAAAAAATTAATTTAGGAGTTTTCAATAAGATAATTTCAATTTTTTCCTTACTCACTTAACGCAAAATCGTTGTTTTGCTTGTTCGTAAGGTCGCACTGCCTGGCAGATGCTTAAAAAATTTTCATTTTCT
>JBKECM010000128.1:0-2666 GCA_047974615.1 Lachnospirales bacterium | reverse complement strand
CATCCGAAGCCTATTGCTGTATCTTCTGCATTAATAGAAATACTTGCATCTTCATTCATAATAGTGCGAACCTGTATTCCAAGTTCTTCATTTGTAAACATTTTAATTTCGTTCAATACGCATCTCCTTTATTTTAGTTTTATTTTATTGTTGTGAATGCCTCATTTGGGTTGCAATATTGCAACTTTTAGTCTAAAAAAATTTGATCAAGTGTAATTATACCAGAGCCTTCTTTGCTAGATTTCTGGTTGAAGAATGTATGTATTATAAACATTTCGTCAATTTTAAAGGACTGACGTCCGTTTACTTTTTGATTATATGTAGATAGACATACACCTAGCAAATCTGCCATAGCTTCTTGTGATAGCCCAAATTTAAGCCTATAATATTCAAGTTTGTGTAGCTTCCTAGGTTTATATTGCACTTTTGGATTGCCAACTCTTATTCTGCCCATAGAATATTCCCCTTTCATTGTATTTAGTTGTAATATTGCAACTGATACTTTTATACTACATCAGTATTTTGGGCTTGTCAACACTTTTTTGTTGCAATATTTAAATTTTTTTTGTATAATAAGTTGCATAATAGCAAATGACTATTAATATAAAAATGAATGGAGAAAAAATAAAATGTTAGACATTAAACAAAGGTTGGTAGAATTAAGAGATATAAATGGTTTATCAAAGGCTGAGTTCGCTCAAAAACTCGGAATCAACAAGTCAGCCATTACTAGATGGGAAAATGGTGATGTTAAACCTACGTTAGATATCTTAATTAATATCAGCAAAACATTTAATGTCTCACTTGATTGGTTGGCAGGTTTTGATACAGAAAAAGAATATGAATATAATGAAATATTAAAAAAATGCTTGAATTCAGGAATTTCAAAAGAAAAACTTAAAAAGATGATTGAGTTAATGGAGGACTAAGCATGGTCAAGAAGAAAAAAGAACGCGAAATTGGAAAATCTGTCTATCAAATGAAAGATGGAAAGTGGGCAGGTGCAGCCGATATGCCCAGGGAAAAAGGTGAAAAAAGAGTACGTAAAGTTTTTTATGGAAATACTAAAAATGAAGCTAGATATAAATTGGAAGAATTCGTTTTTCAATATGAGAATGGTGATTATATTCCATTGAGAAAAGATACACTTATTTCATTCCTAAATGAGTATTACAATGTATCTAAGTCTAAATGGCAAAAAACAACACAAGAATTATATAGAATGTATATAGATGTACATTTTGAACCATATTTTGGTCAAGTAAAGCTCATAGATATCAAACCAATTACACTTGATAAGTTTTATAATGTAAGAATGAATGAAAGTCGCAAAGTCAAGATAGGAACCGATAAAGACGGAAAAGATATTTATAAGATTGTCCCTCCTGTATCAACCAACACTGTGCTGAAACTAAATAGTTTTCTAAAAAGTGCTTTCGGATATGCTCTCAAAAATGATTTCATTAAAAAAAATCCAGCTGAAAATGTTAATTTGTCAAGTAAAAAAAGATATAAACCAACAGTACTTAAGGAAGAACAGTTTAAAACACTTTTAGAAAAGGTTAAAGGAACGGATGAAGAAATACCTATTATACTCGGAGCTGGATGTGGATTGCGTCGAGGTGAAATTTTCGGTCTTTGTTGGGGAGATGTAGATTTTAAAGATAAAACTATCAAGATCGAAAGAACAGAAGTAAGATTTGCATCAGATGTTCAAAAAAAGCCAAAAAATGAAAGTAGTATTCGTAAAATAAAAATACCAGACTATGTAATTAAGAAACTGGAAGAATATAAACCTAAAAACATAAAAGACAATGCTAAAATTATTACTAAATGGAAACCACGATCCTTTTCAGATAGATTTAAGAACATTCTTGAAGATAATGGTTTGTCTGGAATTAGATTCCATGATTTAAGACATTTCAATGCTATAATAATGTTGAAGTATGGCGTATCCGACAAAGTGGCTGCAGAGCGCTTGGGACATGCACAAGTAAGTACTCTTAAAAATATATATCAACACGTTTTAGAAGAAATGGACGAATCTGCAGCAACTGAAATATCCAACATATTCAAATAGCCAGACTATTAAAATGGCTATATTTTTATAGCCAAAATACTATTTTAACACTATTTGTTGGTTTAATTATTGCAACTATTTTAATAATGTTTACTTTGTTTTACTGACTTTAATTATATAATACCATCATTTATTGGTTGCAATATTGCGCACTTACTAGATTCAGGTTCTAGTCCGGGTAACTGGGTAGGGGTTCAAGTCCCCTTAACTGCATAAATAGCCGGTGTTTGCTGGTGTCTCAAAGTGAATAAACCACTTAATACTCGTTAGATTTCTGTAAGAAATTACAGCAATCGAACGAGTATTTTTTTCAGAAAGATAGAAACCATACTGTGCTATTTGTCATTTTTAATATATGCAAAGGATTGGTTTATTATTGATAAATACTTTTTCTAGAGGAAAATAATAAGATTTATATTGTACTAATCAAACTATTTTTACAACAAAAAAAGAGCCTACCTATACGTGGCAGACCCTAATCTCTATCTTTATGATATTATGTTCTTTATTATGCTATTTTAGATTTAGCAACTTCAACTAAAGAAGTGAAGCCTGCAGGATCGTTAATAGCCATGTCAGATAACAT
>JBKECM010000083.1:0-22490 GCA_047974615.1 Lachnospirales bacterium | reverse complement strand
AAATAGTTCAAGAAAGCTTCGACAACGCATAACAGCGTGTTTCTGCTAGGAGAAGCTGACGCAGAAATTTTGAAAATTTATAGAAAATTAAAAATAATGGGGTTTTTAGAGGTTGCCATATATATTACTAACTTTACGTATATAAAAAAGAGAGGGATTTATGAAAATAAAAATATTTATAAATATTAGTAAAAAAAACAAAATACCTTTTTTTTATTTTGAAGGTTACAGTGAGTACGAAAAAAGACTATCTCGTTTTTGCAAAATAGAAACTGCTTATTTTAAAAATATAACAAACATTGAATCTCACCTAAAGGAAGGTAATAAAGTCTTTATTGTAAATAAAAAAACAACAACAATATCTTCTACAGACTTTAGTGAAAAACTTAAAGATTTATCTCTTAAAAGCAATATTTATAGTAACATTATTTTTATTATTACTGACTTAGATATAGATATAGATGGTGAAGATTTTACTATTTCAAAAGCACCTATGTCTTATGAAATGACCCATCTTATTTTACTTGAACAAATATATCGAGGTTACAAAATCTTAAATAACGAAAACTATCATAAATAAGAAAGGAATATTTATGGCTATAAAAATATATTGTGTTGGCAAAATAAAAGATGACTATATTACAAAAGGTATAGAACATTTTACAAAAAATGAAAACATTACCATAATAGAAATTGATGATGAAAAAGCTCCTGAAAAGCTTTCTGAAAAAGAAATTGAAAATATAAAAAATATCGAAGGGGATAAACTGTTATGTAAAATACCTTCCGATGAATTTTTGGTTGCTCTTGCTATAGACGGTAAAGAGTTTTCAGATATAGACTTAAAAAACTTAAAAGTTACTACAGAAAATCTTAGTTTTGTTATAGGAGGTTCTTTAGGTCTTAGTAAAAAAATTTTAAGTAGAGCAAACTTAAAAATAAGCTTTGGTAAAATGACTTACACCCATCAACATATGAGGCTTATACTAGCACAATGTTTATATAATTAGATTGACAACTTTGTTTTGCTGTGATATCATTACGATATCAAACAAAAAAATAATAGGAGACTTAATTTATGACAGAAAAAGATGATGAATACATAGAAACACTTGCTCCAGAAGATGATATAACTAAAACTATGGAAACAATATTACAAGATGATGAGTCCGATAGTGCAGTAACCCAATTAAAATATTTTTTTACCTCTTGGTCAAAGTATTTTAAAAGCGTTAACATAGCTCCAAAAATCCTTATTTTTCTGGGTGTAGTGGTGCTTTTAACTTTATGTAAAATACCTTTTAGAGAAGGTGAAATGCTTGTATCTTTAGAAACATCAAGAACTACATTAGAAGAACTCTACAGTAACGAGGCTATGTTTGGAGAAATGACGGCAGAAGACATTGATATTTTAGTAGAAACAAGCCTTTCCTCTACAGAAAATATGTATACACCACTTATTTACTCTTTAACAAATGTAGGTTCTGTATTAGTTGGATTATTTATAAATGCAGTTTTCTTATTTATACTAGCCAAAATTTTCAGAAGTAAAATTGAATTTAAAAAAGTACTTGCAGTATCTACTTCAGCCTATGTTTTAACTGCCATAAGTTATTTAATATACGCTATAACTTTAAATCTTACAGGTAGTTCTGTAGATATTTTATCCCTTGGTATACTTATGCCAACTACTGATATAACGAGTCCATTATTTGTTGTTTTAAACAGTATCAATGTAGTTAATATTCTTCTTATTGTTTTCTATAGCTTTATGGGTATATATTTACTAAATTTCAAAAAAACAAAAGCAATCATTTTTGGAGTATTATCAATATTAATACCTACTCTTGTTATTATTATACCCGTTGTTATAAGTAATGCATTCTTAAATGCTTTTATGTAAAGGAAAAGTGTAACTATGAAGAAAAAAATAATTATTCCTATAGCAATAATTTTGGTTCTTGCCTTTGGTATTTTCGGATTTTCTCAAGTATCAAAAAGTACAGGAGGTACAAAAACAGAACAAGGCAGAAGCGTTACCTATGCTTTAGCCCTAGAACAACCCTCTATTTCAAGCTTTTCAACTTCAGGTGTAGCTGCCTTAAAGGATACTGAAAAACAAAACGCAAGTGTTACTGGTAAAGTACAAGATTTACTCGTGGACGTTGGAGATATCGTTTCTGTAGGTGACGTTCTTTTTACCTACAGTGAAGATACTTTAGAAACACTAAATGATAGCTTAGTTGACGCACAATTTGGGGTTGAGTCTGCTAGATTAGGTCTTGAAACTGCAAGAAGTAGCTA
This sequence comes from Lachnospirales bacterium, assembly GCA_047974615.1. Classification (GTDB taxonomy): domain Bacteria; phylum Bacillota; class Clostridia; order Lachnospirales; family CAMZNU01; genus JBKEBX01. The sequence continues at coordinate 20,186 of JBKECM010000083.1, read as the reverse complement.
TGCAAATATTAAGTCAAATGTTGAAGTTACAGAACAAGACTTACTTCCTTTAGAAAGTCAAGTTCGTTCAGCAGAGCAGACTTTAGAAGAATATGAAAGACAATTAACTTCTTTAGAAAAAGACTTAACAACAGGACAAAGTAATATCGATAAAGCAAAGGCTGAATTTGAAAAACAAAAAATTCTTTATGACAACGGTATTATAACTTTAGTTGAACTTGAAAGCTTTGAAGACGCAATAACAGCTCAAGAAAAAGCCTATGACAGCATTGTAAAACAACAAAAAGATTTAGGCTATGCTATTGAAAACGCAAACTATTCTTTAGATATAGCAAATAAAAACCTAGACTATGCAAAAAACCCTGATGAACTAGATATTGAAGCACAAAAAGAACAAGCTGCAAATAGTGTATCTCAAAGCGAACTCAGTTTGCAACAAGCCGAGCTTACCCTTGCTAGAATACAAGAAGAAATAGATAACTTTGTTTTAGAAGAAAAAAGTAGTTTTGACGGTGCTATTACTGCTATATATGCCACAGAAGGTGGTGCAGTACAAGAAGATATGGTTGTTATGGATATAACAGATGTAAGTAAAAATAACCTTATAGTTAATATTAATGTAGATCAAAAAAATATTTCCGATGTTGCTCTTGGTCAAGAAGTAAAAGTTACAAGCACAGGTCTTGGTGACGATGAGGTTATAGGCGAAGTAAGTAAGATTAATGCTACTTCAACGATATCCGGAACTACAACTACAGTTTCAACAACAAAGGTAGAAGTATCATTTAAGGAAGATATTAAAGGTTTAAAAGCTGGATTTTTAGTAGAATGTGAAGTTGTAACAGCTGTAAAAGAAAATGCAGTATTTATCCCTATAGCATCTTTACTTACTGATGAAACAGGTATGAACTACGTTTACATAGTAGGTGATGATAATACAGCTTTAAAACGAGATGTAACTTTAGGTGCTATAGACGGTCTTAATGCAGAAGTTAATGAAGTTTTAGCTGATGAAAAAATAGTGACTTCTGGTATGAAATTAATAAGTGAAGGCGATATTTTAAGTCCTACAGAAGAATACTAGGAGGTGTCATATGTCTATTATTCTAATGGAAAAAATAAATAAAATATATGACACTGGTAAGATACAAGTACACGCAAACAAAGATATAGATTTAGTAGTTGAAAAAGGCGAATTTATTTCTATTATGGGTGCTTCTGGTTCTGGAAAATCTACACTTATGAACATTATCGGTTCTCTTGATAACCTTTCTACAGGTAAATATATACTTGATGGTGTAGATATGGGAAATTTAAGCGATTTACAAGTATCTCAAGTGAGAAATAAAAAAATAGGCTTTGTTTTTCAATCTTTTAATTTATTACCAAAACTTACAGCTATTCAAAACGTTGAATTGCCTATGATTTACGCAGGTATGTCAAAGGCAAAACGTCGTGAGCTTTCAGCTAAAGCAATGGAGCAAGTAGGCTTAACAGACAGAGCAGACCATAAACCAAACGAAATGTCAGGTGGACAAAAACAGAGAGTTGCAATAGCTCGTGCTATAGGTATGGAACCAGCAATTATACTCGCTGACGAACCTACAGGAAACCTTGACTCAAAATCTACACGTGAAATTTTAAAAATATTCCAAAACTTAAACGCACAAGGTTCAACGATTATTATGGTAACACATGAACCTGATGTTGCAGAGTTTTCAAAACGTATAGTCGTAGTAAAAGACGGTATAATCGAAAAAGATGAGCTTATACAACAAAAAATTATAGAATAGGAGGAAACGCTTTGAACTTATATTTATCCCTTATTGAGTGTTTCCACTCGGCTATTAATAGTTTATCTTCAAGTAAGTTACGTTCCTTTCTTACAGTATTAGGTATAGTTATTGGTATAACTTCTGTAACAGTAATAAGCTCACTAGGTAAAGGCCTTCAAAACTCTATTATGGATAGCTTTTCAAGTATGGGCGTAGACAGAATAGAAGTAGCAAGTAACGGTGCACAACTCACGTTTGATGATGCAGAACTTATAGCTCAACATGAAAACGCCGGTATTGTCGTACCTTATAGCCATGCTTTTGGAACAACACTCGAACAATATACAAATGAAAATTTAGATTTATCCATAATGGCTGTTACAGAAGGCTACTCAGAAATGATGACAAACCCTATTTCCTATGGTCGTTTCTTTTTAGAAAATGATATAGAAAACAACTCTAAAGTTGTAGTTATACCTGATTCTTTATCAAATGACGTTTTTGGATATAAAGACAGTGTAGGAGAAACTCTACCTATAACTATAGATAATATCACCTACGACTTTACTGTTATAGGTATTACTGAAACTAACCCAGAAGATATGTTGTTTTATTATTCAACAGAAATTTATATACCTATTACAACAATAAATGAACTAATAAATGGTGGTAATAACTATGTAAACGGTATATATGTTGGGGTTTTAGACTCAGACAACCTTGGGACTATGCCAGAAGATATAACAAATATGCTTGCCATAAAAAACAACTTAACACCTGATGACTATTATGTTTACAACTTAATGGCACAACTTGAGTCTATAGAAAGCTCCTTTGATCAAGTTATCATTTTTGTTAATGCAGTTGCGGCTATCGCCCTTTTTGTTGGTAGTATAGGTATAATGAATATTATGCTTGTTACAGTAACAGAACGTACAAGAGAAATTGGTATAAGAAAATCTCTAGGTGCAACAAAAGGAAATATTCGACTACAATTTTTAATTGAAGCCGTTATATTATCTATTTTAGGTGGTGCCGTAGGTGTGACTTTTGGTTATTTAGTTGCCCTTGTAGTAGGTGCAAATATGGATATAACGCCAGCTTTTAGTGTTTCATCTATACTTGGATACCTCTTCACTTGTGCAACAATAGGTATTTTATCTGGAGTATATCCTGCTTCAAAAGCTTCAAACTTAAATCCAATAGATGCCTTAAGATACGAATAATATTATTAAAAAGTATAAAATTCTTTAACTTGAATTTTATACTTTTTTATGTTTTTGATACACAATAGCTATCAAAATTCCATTAAGAATATTGTATAAATCAATATTTAGTGGTATTATAATATTAGAGAGGTATATATGAATAATATAATACATATAAATAAAGTTTCAAGTACAAACACTAAAATACGTGAATATGAGCATATTCTTAATACAGAAAAATATGTCGCCCTTTATAGTGATATACAAGAACAAGGACGAGGTAGAAAAGGTAGAGTATGGGAAAGTACTCACAGTGATAATATATATTTATCTATTATGACAAAAACTGAAATAGATGATATAAATATGTTGACTATATTAGCCGGTGTAACCTTATGTGAGGTTTTAGAAAAATGTAGTAATCTTAACCCAAAGATAAAATGGGCAAACGATATTTATGTAAAAGAAAAAAAACTTGCAGGTATACTTACAGAAACCTCGTATATTGGTACTACTCTTAATTATTCTATAGTAGGCATAGGGGTTAACCTAAATAACAAAAGCTTTGAAAACTATTCGGAAACAGCAACAAGTGTATATCTTGAAACTCTTAAATCTTACGATAAAGTATCTATTATAAAAAATATTATAGAACAATTTAATTACAACTTAAATAGATATTTAGAAGACTCATTTGATATAAAAGAATATGAACAAAAAATATTTCATATTAATAAAACTGTTTATTTAGATGAAGAACTAGTTTTAACAAAAGGTGTAACAAAAAATGGAAACTTAATAGTAGAAACCTCACAAGGTGAGCTTATTACCCTTACCTTTCAAGAAGTTTCTATAAAGATAAAGGAGTAATATGGAAAAAGAAAAAATAGTTATAAGTGCTGGAAATTCCTATATATCAAAATATTATATAAACCCTATTTTCTCACATTTACCTAAAACCATTCAAGACAAAATACAAATAGCAACAGTTTCCCTTGCTCAAAAAACAAAAGGTATAGCTACAATAAGCTACACACCAGAAGGTGACGTTTCCTTTGAGGTTATAGGTGAAAACGATGATATAGACTTTGATGGCATTAATGCACAACTTGAATTAAAACGTACAGAAGAAGATAGCAAAGAACTTGTAAATGGTTTAATCGCATATTACAAACTTTTTATAGATGAACAAGGTAAAGATATAGTAAAAAACTTAAAACAAGAAGATATTGACAGTTTAAACTTTTAAGGAGGATATATGAAACTAGTATTTGATGTTGGTAACACAAACGCTGTTATGGGTGTATATGATGAAGATGAACTTATAGAATTTTGGCGACTTGCTACAGAAAATATAAAAACTGCCGATGAAATAGGTATGTTTATAATAGTTATGTTTAATAAATGGAATATAAAATTTGAAGACATTGATGATGTTATTGTTTCATCTGTAGTACCAAATATAATGTATTCCCTTTTACATGGTATACAAAAATATTTTAATATAGAAGCAAAGGTTATAAGTGTAGACGGAAATACAGGACTTGATTTTTCAAATATGCAAAATCCATATGAGCTTGGTGCCGATAGAATTGTAAATTGTATGGCAACACATAAACTTTATACTGGCCCTGCGATTATAATAGACTATGGTACAGCTACAACATATGATGTTATAGACGGAAAAGGTAAATTCATTACAGGTGTAACAGCTCCGGGCCTACGTTTATCTGCCGATGCACTATTTCAAGGAACTGCACTTTTAGGTAAAGTCGCAATTACAAAGCCAGCGTCCATTATTGCTACAGATACTATAACAAGTGTACAAGCTGGTCTTTTATATGGACATATAGGACAAAGCGAATATATAATAAAAAAAATAAAAAGCGAACTTGGAAAAGACTTTGAAACAGCAAAAATTATTGCAACAGGTGGTTTATCAAAAGTTATAGGAGAAGGTACAGAAATATTTGATGAAGTGAATAGCCGTTTAACTTTATACGGTATTAAGCTTTATGGTGACTTGAATAGCTAGTGAGTTAAAAAGGAGATATATGGATAAAATTCTTATAGTTGAAGATGATATTAATATTTTACAAATACTTGATTATAATTTAAAAAATGCTGGTTTTGAAACAACAAAAGCAAAAGATGGTAGAGAAGGCTTAGATTGTGCAAAAAGTGATACCTATGATTTAATTTTACTTGATGTAAATATGCCCTACATTGATGGTTTTGAACTTTGTGGACTTATACGTGAATTTTCAAATGTACCTATAATTATGCTAACAGCAAAGGCAGAGGAGTCCGATAAAATCACAGGCTTAAGCGTTGGTGCCGATGATTATGTCACAAAACCTTTTTCGATAAATGAAGTAATAGCACGTGTAAAGGCACATTTAAGACGTAACACTATTTTATCAACAGATAAAAAAGATGATAGCGACTTTTTAATCGACGAGGATAAAGTTGAAGTCCGTATAAAAGGTGTAGTTATGGACTTTACACCACTTGAATATAAAGTTATAAAATACTTATACGATAACAAACCTCGTGTTATTTCTCGTGAAGAGCTATTACAAGAAGTATGGGGTTACAAATATTTATCCGATGAACGAACTGTTGACGTAACAATAAGACGTTTACGAACAAAAATAGAAGCACAAACTTCTGAAAACTTATATTTATATACAAAAAGAGGTTCAGGCTACTTCTTTGAAGATATAAAAAACTAAAAACATAAAAGGTGTTTATGAAAAGTATAAAAATTAAACTTGTTTTAGTTTTCATTGTCGTAGTTTTTTTAGCTATGATGGTAAGCTCTACATTCATTGTACTAAAATATAGAAACGATCAAGCTACACGAGAAGAGATTGCTCTTGTTGCCGGAGTTAGAAAAATAGAAGAACAAATAATATATACCTATGAAAGTGAATATTTTCAAGAAGGTTTTAACGATATATTTAAAGATGATTTCTATAACTCTCAAATGGAAGCAGCCATTTTATCAGGTGATGGCTTTAGTGTCTATGCAACAACAGATGTAATTTCAAACTTGTCAGTACCAACAGTTATAGCTGCTATTAACGGTCAAGAAAGCTTTGAAGCTTGGCGAGAAGACTTAGCAAGTAGCGATATAGTAAAACAATGGTTTGAATATTCAAAACCTATTTTTGATGATGGTGGCGAAGTTTCCTATATAATATATGCTAGAATAGATGCCACAGATAGTGTAGAGGCGTTAGATAGTATGGTGCAAACTTTGGCTATAGCCCTTATTATTGCTTTAACTCTAACAGCAATGATGAGTGTATTACTTTCAAAAACAGTAACCGACCCTATTATCGATTTAAAAAACAAAGCTGAACTTTTGGCACGTGGTGACCTTGACCAAAAAGCAATAATAGAAAGCCACGATGAAATAGGGCAACTAGGTGAAAGCTTTAACTATATGGCAAGAGAGTTAAAACGTTTCTTGCTTACTATATCCTATGAAAAAAATAAAGTAGAAGTAGTTCTAAATAATATGCAAGACGGTGTTATTGCCTTTGACGATAACAATAAACTGCTACACGCAAACCCTGTAGCCATAGATATGTTAGACTCTCAATATATAAGTTATGAAGAGGTTCGAATAGTCCTTGAAAATAATTCAATAGATATAGCAAATACCTATAACGACTTAGAAAAAATAATACTTTATGATGATAAATATTTAAAGACAAGTATAAGTAAGTTTGGTAATTCTGAATCAAATATAGGAACTATCATACTACTTCAAGATGTAACAAAATCTCAAAAACTAGATGAAATAAGAAAAGACTTTGTTGCGAACGTTTCCCATGAAATACGCACCCCTCTTACAACAATAAAAACTTATGCTGAAACCTTACGTTCAGGTGCTATGCTAGATGTAGAAGTTGCCGATAGCTTTTTGAAAATTATCGAATCAGAAACAGACAGAATGTCATCTTTAGCCGAAGACTTACTACAACTTTCAAAGCTTGATAACGGAAAACTTACACTTAACTTTGAAAAAGTAGAACTATATTCTGTACTTAGACGTTGTATTTTACAAACAGAAGTTATGGCTATAAAAACAAATCAAGAAATTGAATTAATAGAAGGTGCAAACGCCTATGTATATGCAGATGTTGTACGTATAAATCAAGTTTTTAATAACATAATAACAAATGCTATAAAATATAATAAAACTGATGGACACGTAAGAATATATATAGAAGAACGTTCAAATGCTTACGACATTATTGTAGAAGATACAGGTATAGGTATAGATAAAAAAGATTTAGACAGAATTTTTGAAAGATTTTATCGTGTAGATAAAGCACGTTCAAGAGTTATGGGTGGTACTGGTCTTGGACTTTCTATAGCACGACAAATCGTATATGCCCATGAAGGTAATATACGTGCCTATAGTGAACCAAACATTGGTACAAAAATGGTTGTAACTTTAGAAAAATATGAAATAGGTAATAATACAAGAAATGAAAATTTCAGCTTACTTGAATAAAACAAAAGTTAGAGGCGACTTATGAATTATATGGGTTATGTAAAAAACGTTTTAATAGTTTTATTAGTTGTGCTATCTATATACCAAGCAAATAAAGTTTGGGACGTAGGTGGCTCTTCTACTTTAAATTTTTCAAGCGTAAATCAACCTATAGTTAACTCTGACATAGGTAAAAAAGTTGTTTTACCTACTATGATATATAAATATAACAACTATTCAGATAACTTTACAGGTGTTTTTTTTGATGACTATGATAAAAATTATTGTGCTGAATATCTTTACGGTGTTTTAAAAGATTATGGCAAAAAAAATGATACTCGCTATTTTACAAAAAATGATTTAGATAACTGTGTTATAGCTTTTGAATATGAAATAAATATAGATTATAGTACATTATTCGATGTCTTATACGATGATACTACAGAGGAAAACTTTGCTTTTGACGTAGTTTATGTATGTAAAGAAAACGAAAACTACTTAATTAATTTTGTGGAAAAAAACACAAATATGTTAAATCAATTTATTGTTAGTGGTCGTGAAGTTTTACCTACAGCTGTAAATAACGAAATATTAAGTGGAGTTTCTTATACAACAACAATGAATACTTATGGTGCTCATACAAATGATTTTGTCCTTGATATAGATAAAAACACAAGATCCTTTAGTGACATATATGCTACAAACCCATACTATATAGATAAAGAACTACTTTTATCAGACCTACAGAACAAAACAAAAAGTTTCTTTAATGATGGGGATAAAACATGGTCAAGAATAGATAAAGATAGTTTTATCTTTTCTTCCGATAATGTTATAATAAAATATTTTTCCAACGATATGCTTGACGTTTCTTATTATAAAAGTGGTACAAGCAAAACTACCTCTATAAAAGATGCTTATGCCATAGCTCATTCCTTTATAGAAAACGATATTTATGTTACAAATAAATTTTATCTTCAATATTATGAACAGGAAGAAAATAAGTGTACTTTTTACTTCAACTACTATATTGAAAATGTACCTATATCAGTTCCAGAAGGCTCGGAACAAAATAGCCATATTAAAATCGTAGTGGAAAACAATAGTATAACTTCTTATAAAAAATTAGTTTATAACTATGAAAGCCTTTCAAATTATAATACTTTAATATCTTCTACCCAAAAAAAGGCACTTGATGATTTTTTTAATATTGATAATTTAGAAAATATGAATATAAAACTAGTTTACACCTTTTTAAATAATAATGTAACCTCAAATAGTTTTGATGATAAAGCCTTAAACTTAGCTTGGGAAGTTAAAAGCTTTCAAAACCTTGAATATTTACCTATAAACTAGGAGAATTTTATGAAGTGGGATAAAGCTAAAAATTTAATTATTGTATTTTTAATTATAATGAATGTATTTTTATACTTTGCAAACTATTATTATGATAAAAAATATTCTTTGAGTACTCAACAAGAAAAAAATATTATTACAGTACTTGGAGAAAATAAAATTAGTATGTATGCAAATATGCCAGATAAAAACTTGCCTATGGCTTCCCTTATTATTGCTCCGTCTTTAGCTGACTACGACAGAAATAAAATAGCCGATAACTTCTTAGGGAGTACTTATACAAAATCAGAAAATGGTGATATCCAAACTTTTACGTCTGTAGATGGCATTATTACTTTTGAAAATGGATTTTTTTATATGGATTTTTTAGAACCACTCACCTTTGTAGATAACCCAAAAGAATATATAAAAAAATTTGGTAAACCCCTTGAAGACTTTGTTTTAGATAAAGTTTCCCAAGAAGAAGGCTACACCATATACGAATATAGAGAAAAATATAAAAACACGATAGTGTATACAAACCGAATTGAAATAACAACAAAAGATAATAATATATATAATATACTTGGCTTTTTTGGTGAAAACGATGGCTATAGTGAAAATCCAAAGGATATCATATCTGCAGATATGGCATTATTTACTTTTATAAAAACAGCAAAGGAAATATATGGAGATACGGAGTTATTTATTGAAGGCGTAGATGTAGTATATTATCAAGAGGAATATTTTCCATATTCTGAAAATGAATTTCAAACAAATGCTATGCCTTGTTATAGAATATACGTACAAGACCAAAGTGTACCTTTCATCATAAATGCATATACAAATAAAGTAATTAACTACTAATAATAAAAAAATTACAAAAACGTCAAAATCTATTTGACTATTAGCGAAAAAATGGTATAATGTATTATGTTGAATTGTAACTAAAATTATGTACAGTTTAGGAGTTTAGATGGAACAATTTGTAGTAAGTGGCAAAAAGCCACTTTGTGGAGAAGTTAATATATCAGGAGCAAAAAACGCAGCAGTAGCTTTAATACCAGCTGCTATTTTGTCTAACGATATTTGCGTTATAGAAAATTTACCTAATATAAAAGATATTACAAATCTAGTTAACGGTATTCGTGAGATGGGTATTGAAGTTGAATACACTTGCGAAAATACTATAAAGATTGATAGTACTACTTTAAATACACATATCGCCCCAAGAGATAGTATGAATAAAATTCGTGCTTCATACTATATGCTTGGTGCTTTACTTGCACGTGATAATAAAGCAGAAGTACCACTTCCCGGAGGTTGTAACTTTGGTGTTAGACCTTTCGACCAACATATAAAAGGCTTTGAGGCACTAGGTGCTGTTGTTACTATAGAAGCAGGCTACATTAAAGCTTATGCAGAAAAACTTGTTGGCACATCAATATATCTTGATGTAATATCTGTTGGTGCTACTATAAATATTATGATTGCTGCAGTTTTTGCTGAAGGCGTTACTGTAATTGAGAATGCTGCAAAAGAACCACATATAGTTGATACAGCGAACTTTTTAAATAAAATGGGCTGTAAGATAAAAGGTGCTGGTACTGACGTAATAAAAATTGTTGGTGTACCACGTGATAGCCTAAAAGGTGTAGAGTATACAACAATACCAGATCAGATAGAAGCAGGAACATTTATGGTGCTAGCTGCTGCAACTTGTGGTGATATTACAGTTAATAACATAATACCAAAACACTTAGAAAGTGTTACAGCCAAACTACTTGAAATGGGTTGTGATATTGAAGAAGGTGATACCTTTGTACGTGTAATAGGGGTTGAAAACTTAAAACCTACGAATATTAAAACTTTAGTATATCCCGGCTTTCCTACAGATATGCAACCGCAAATCTTAGTTGCTCTAACTATTGCAAAAGGTGAATCAAAAGTTCAAGAAACCATATGGGATTCACGTTTTCAGTATGTGCGTGAGCTTATAAAAATGGGTGCTAATATATCTGTAAATGGTAAACTTGCAACTGTTACAGGAGTAAACGAACTATGGGGTACGGAAGTTTCTGCCCTTGACTTACGAGCAGGTGCAGCAGTTTTAATTGCAGGCCTCTCATCAAAAACTTCTGGAAAAACAGTAATTAAAAATGCAAAGCTTATAGATAGAGGTTATGCAGATATCGTAAATAAACTTAGAAACTTAGGTGCAGATATAGAAAGAGTTGAACACGTTGAAAACGAGTAACAAAGATTCAAATATTGATATTGATTTTGATACAAATAAGGATTTAACTTTCATACCCTTATCTAGCAGTTCAAAGGGTAATTGCTTATTTTTAAGCTATAACAACACAAAAATTTTGATTGATGTCGGTATGACTTGTAAAAAAGTAAAAGAAAGACTTGCCTCAATAGGTGTAAACCTATGTGATATTGATGGTATATTTGTAACTCATCATCATACAGACCACATAGCAGGTCTTGATGTTATATATAGGAATTATAATATCCCTATATATGCTACTGAAAAAACATGGCAGTATATATTAAGGCATAATAAAATAAAAGACGTGAAACAAAGTCATATAAATTACGTTTATACTTATGAACACATATTTTTAAATGACTTGTTTATAAAAGCTTTTAATGTTCCTCACGATGCTTGTTGTACTGTTGGTTACTCTGTATTCCTTAATGGAAAAGAAGGCTATAAAGTTTCAATAGCTACAGACTTTGGGTGCGTTACAGAGGAAATACTAGACAACTTAAAAGATACAAATTTACTCTTTTTAGAAAGCAACCACGATATAGAAATGTTAAAAAACGGTAAATATCCTAAGGATTTAAAGGAACGTGTTTTAGGTAAAAGAGGACATATTTCAAATACTACTGCAGGCGAGCTTATATCTGCTATATATCATAAAGACTTAGACTATATATACTTAGGTCATTTGTCTGAGGATAATAATATCCCACTTATAGCCTATGATACCGTGTGTAATATTTTAGAATGTAACAATATACTCGTAAATAAAGATGTATGTTTAAAGGTTGCCGATAGAACATTGATAAGTGAAAAAATAAAAATAACTTTACATAAATAATATAATTATAATATATGGGGACGGTGAGTTACAATGAGTAAAATTTTACTTTGTGATGATGATGTTGATGTTGTACGTTTAATGAAAACTTATTGCGAGCTAGATGACTTTGAAGTTGAAGAAGCTTTTAGTGGTATGGAAGCAGTAGCAAAGGTTAAAGAAGGTGTTTTCGACTTACTACTTATGGACGTTATGATGCCTAATGTAGATGGGTTTACTGCTGCTGCAAAAATACGTGAGTTTTCAAGTATTCCTATCGTACTTTTAACTGCAAAATCTGAAGAATACGACAAAATACATGGTTTTACTATAGGCATTGATGATTTTATTGTTAAACCTTTTAGCCCACGTGAAGTTATGGCACGTATAAAGGCTATTTTAAAAAGATCTTCAAAAACTTTTGATAACACAAGAGTTGTTTATGAAATAGGCAGTATAATTTTAAATGAATCTTCAAGGGTTGTAACTGTAGATGGTGATGAATTATATCTTACACCTAAAGAGTTTGAGCTATTATCATATTTAATAAAAAATAAAAAACGAGTTTTCACAAGAGAGCAACTTTTAAATAGTGTATGGGGTTATGACTATTATGGAGAAGCACGTACTGTTGATACTCATATTAAATCTTTAAGAGAGCGTCTAGGTGAAAATAGAAAATACCTTAAAACTGTATGGGGCATTGGCTATAAACTTGAAGAAGATAATTAGGTGACCGATGAAGATTTTTGAGAAAATAAGGAACAGTTTAGTTATAAAAATGTGGCTAATAGAAGTATTAGCCCTTTCTTTAATGCTATGTGCTGTTTTTTTTGTACAAAAAAGTATGATAAAATTTGATTTTTACAACGCTCAATTAGTTTCATATCAAAAGGTTATGCAAGCAGAGTTCACAAGAATTTATATGGACAACTTTCAAGACTTAGATAAGCTTTTTTCTGAATTTGATAGACTTGGAACAAGCAAAGAAAGTGATATTTTAGTTCTAGATAAAGATTTTAGTATATATTATAATAGTTTTTCAAATGAACTAGCGACAGAACTATCAGTAAAAGAAGAGTTTTATTTAAACGAACAAATTATAAATGTAGAAGTTTTAGCAGTAATGAAACCTTTTTATGAAAACTTTGAAAAACCTTTAAGTGAAGGTAACTCTGCTAGTGTTATATATAATTTTAATGCTGCAGATATAAGCTTTCTTTGTGCTTTCCCATTTATCGTTGATGATACAACATATTATATTATTAGTCATACCGACTCATATATAGATAAAAGCACTTTAGATTTTTATGATGAATATATTATAAATATTTATATTTTCATATTAGCTGCTTTAACTTTTATATCTTATTTTACAAGTGTATATTTTGTACGACCTATCAAAAAAGTAGAATATGTTTTAAAAAACTTTAGAACAAAAGATGCTTTAAAAAAATTGCCATTAAATCGTACTGATGAAATTGGAGGTCTTTCACGTTCAGTATATATGTTAAATACGCAACTTGAAAATGCAGATGGTTTACATAAAGAAGTTTTTTCAAATATATCCCACGAGTTAAAAACACCTATAGTTTTAATAGCAGGATATAGTGAACTTGTACGTGATATTTCATGGAAAGATGATAAAAAAAGAGAAGAACATCTAAACCTAGTTATAAAAGAAGCGAATAGAATGACTAATATGGTTAATGAAATATTAGACTACTCTCAAGTTGCAAATGGCTATGTAACTCTTAATCTTGACTATATAGAGCTTAATAAAATATTACAAAGTGAACTTGCTGCAGCTCAAGCTACTGCCGTACATTACAATCTAAAGGTAGATTATATAGTTGAATTTGATATCGAAACTAAAATACTTGCAGACTCCTTACGACTTACACAAGTTATGCGTAATTTATTAAATAATGCAATAAACCATAGTGATCCAGACTCTACAATATATATTAGATGTAAATCTATAGATAACGGTATAAAAGTTTCTGTCGAAAATAAAGGCGAAAAAATACCAGATATAGATAAAGGCTTAATCTTCAACAGATATTTTCGTGCCCAACACCAAAATAGTAGACGTGAAGGTTCAGGTATAGGACTATCTATTGTTCGTAGTATATATGAAGCACATAGCTTTGAATATGGTATAGAATATATTAAAGGCTATAACTCTTTCTACTTTATTATTTTAAATGATAAAATAGACGAACGCAAACATAAATAAACGAGGGTGCTGATAAAGGATAGAAAAAATTAATTTAGGAGTTTTTCAATAAGATAATATCAATTTTTTTCTTTTTTGACTTTTTCAGCACCCTCTAAATAAACTGGTACACTTCAAAAACAAAAAACCCCACAAATAAATATATGTTCGTGGGTTTTTTTGTTTTCTAGTCGATTAAATCGTCCATATTAAAACCGTATTTATTCATTAAATTATCAAAGGAAGACTCGCCACTAATACTTCTATTGTTGGCATTTGTCATTCTACTGTTACTTAAACCTTTTTTACGAACTATAAAATTATCTTCTTCATCAACATCGTAAATATTTGCTTCCGTATCAACTTCGTGCTTATGTCTTTCATCTCTATTGCTATATCTCTTATAGTTATAGAAATAAAAAAGAAAACCACTTGTCAAAAAAATAAAGTTAAGTATAGTTTCTTCATTTAAAGTTAAAATAGTAGCTATACCTCCAAAAAACTCTACAAAAAAAGACATCATAAGAAGTTTAGGATAATTTATTGGTATGCTTCCCATAACCTCTTGATTACGGCCGTTGACTGCTATATAGTGTAAAACCGAACCACTACTTTTCACCTCTTGATAACTATATAGCCAAACAGGTAAATAAACGCCATGCCAACGTTGTCCTACAACCTCTAATTGTTCATCTTCCCAACAAACACCTCTATTGTATTGTTTTAAAGTTTCATTTGCTCTAAATCTTGAAATATCCTTTGACTGTATAGTTACTTTACTACGAATATTCTCAATATTTACATCTCTTTTTTCTGAAGTAAAACCTTTTAAATAATTTGCGTCCCATTTAACACTATTTTTAATGTCAAAAGGCATAACCGAATTAATAATATTGTTAGTTTGTGTACTAATCTTATTAAGACGGTTAGCATTTGCCTCAATGGTTAAATCATTTATAGTTAAATCAAATTTTCTTGCTACAGAATAAAGGTCAGCATCATATCTTGTAGACCTAGAGTTTTTGCCTACCTTAACAGAATATTTACGTATTAGAACTTCACCTTTACCTACAAGTGAAGCCTTTGCATTTACGTCAACTGTCATATAAGGGAAGAAAACTCCCATTATATTCTCATTTTCAAATTCTTTAATAAACTGCTTATTTGCAAAAAAAGTTCTCGACTTTACAAATCTTTTCATAGTGCTAAGAGCTTCTTCACTCTTTACAGAAAAAGGTAGTACAGCATCAGGCACAGCACCATTAGGCAGTTGTTCATTTACAGACAAAGTATTTCTACACCAGTGGCAACGTGCCGTAGTTGTTTCATTTGTATCAATAACAACTTCAGCACCACAACTAGTACAACCAATAGTTAAAGTTCCATTAAAACTATCATCTATATCCTTTAAGCCAGATCCGATTTCTTCACCAACTAAACTTCTTATATCACCATTAATGCTAAGTACTACTTCTGCCAAAAACTCAAATCTACAAAAATTACACCGTAATTTACCATTGTTACTATTTTGAGAAATGTCCGTTGCCCCACATTTAGGACATTTTGTTTGACCATTCATTTCTAAATTACTTGTTTCTAATATTTTTATTTCTTCATTCATATTAAATACCTAATGTTTTTTTCTTAGCTGCGTCAAAATCTTCTTGAGTAATTACACCTTGGTCAAGTAAAGCTTTCAGTTGAGCTAATTTTGCATATGGGTCTTCTTGTGCCTGTGATTGTTGTTGTATAGGTGCTTGTGCTTGTACTTGTTGTTGCAAGTTACCCATCATATTGCCTGCCGAATTCATACCAATACCCATAAAAGCCATACCACTAGCAGCATTTTGACCACTTTCGCCCATAGCTTGCATACCTCTAGCAACAGATTGTTGCATAAATGAGTTACCACGATTACCAGATAGTGCATCAGCTTTTTTAACATCACTAAGTAATTTTTTTGTATCTTCATCATATTCTATGGCAACGATAGATACACTTTCGATTTCAAGGCCTCTTTCACTTTTCCATTGATAAGCATCTTCTATTGCACTTGATAAACACTTCGCAAACCCTAATTGGTCGCTTTGTATTTTGCTTATTCTGTTTCCTTTGTTTGGATCATTTGCATAAATAGAAAAAGCAGCTGAAAGAGTTCCAACAACCTCGTTAAAAAGTTGTTCAACAGCTAAAGAATTCATATCACTTAAGTCAAAAACTTTCCCACCTACCAAATATTCTGTAGGTACAAATTGTTTAATAAATAAAATTGGATCAACAACCTTTAAAGAATATGTACCCCTTGTAAT
The DNA here is from genome assembly GCA_047974615.1 of Lachnospirales bacterium. GTDB lineage: Bacteria > Bacillota > Clostridia > Lachnospirales > CAMZNU01 > JBKEBX01. Next base: position 3,736 of record JBKECM010000083.1, on the reverse strand, counting down.
AGCACCTACTTGTGTACCCATAAATGCATCGTCCCAGTATATTTCCGATTGAGTACCAAATTTATTTCCCGGTATTTCTTTTAAATTAACATAGTAAGCAGTATGACTTGAGCCGGGTTGACCACCAAACTTAAATCGCTCCCAAGATTGTCTTATAGTTGCTTCAATGATATCATCACCACTAAAGATTGACTTAGCATTTATGTCGTTACTGTTAAACTCATAGCCTCCTGCTTCCATAATAAGGTTACTTATTTTACCTTCTTGCATAGTTACCAAAGCCATACCTTCAGGCACTACAATTTTACTACCATTTGAAATAATATTTTGTGAGCCTTTTGTATTTACACCACGACCTGCATTTGTACTTTGTAGAACTGGTGAAGATACAACCACACTAGCTTTTATTGTACTACTTGGCACTAAAAACTCTTTCCATTGATCTGCTAAAGTACCACTAACTGAACCTTTAATTGCTTGTATAAATCCCATATTTTGCCACCATATCCTTTATTTATTTAGTTTTCCTAAAATATATTTTTTCATAAAACGCTCTATATAAACTTAGTTCAGAGCCTTACTCAAGTTTAATTTATTATACCATAATTCCTTTCATTTTACTACCCCTATTAAACCCTTTAAAACCCTTTATTTTCAATATTTCAATATTTTTGTAATATTAAACTTACCTCAACTTTCCAGCCTATTAGTAACAGGTTAGTAACATTATTTCTTGCTAAACACCGGCATCTTCTTCCCATTATCATAGGAAACATTAAACCCTAAACACTCACCGATTTCCCTAGCATTTAAAAAGTTTGTATTTTCTTTAAATATTCTTGATATTTCTTTAACTTCGCCCTCAACTATAACCTTTGTAATATCTACCATTTCATCATCACCTTTAACCTTTTCTTTTTCTTCTTGTTCCTTTTCCTTTTCCTTGTCTTGTTCCTTTACCCCTAAAATACCATTTACCTTATCTACTATTTCACTATGTTTATTGTATAAATAATCACCTGGACAAGACTTACTAGCAAACCACCTATGTACTGTTAAGTTTTGCTTGTCCACTTGACCAATTAAAGATTTGTCCCCTTTCCACTTTAATTCTTTGATATCATTTCTTTCGCATATGTCAGCTAAAAGTAAAATCAAAGAGGAAAATGCCTTATCATTAACTTTGTAAGGGTGAACAGTATCACAAGCCACTTCTATAGTTACTGCCCTATGGTCATTACTTTGAGAAGACGTACACCATGACCTGTCCTTTTCCTCTACATACATACCGATACGCCCATCAGAGCCTACACCATAGTTACAGGACGCACTTTTATATAGAGGGAAAAATTCATCTCCCATTCGTTCGATAGAAGCTTGACCCACATAACAATGTATAGAAATAGTATCAATTTTACTGTTTCTTGGACAAGTCCTGTTTGGTGAAATTTTACTATATGCTACTAATTTTGAATTACTCATTTTATATTAATCTCCTATTTTTTGTTTTTAATTAAAAGTTTAAAATCTTTTATCTTTTATGTACTCTCTTATTCTTTACCCTCACTACCTACCCTAGTAGCATCAACTAACCCTTCACCGATAATATAGGCTATTAAAGTAGCCGAAGCAGTAATCATAGCAACCACCTGTTCAATCGTTAAGTTATCCACCCCAAAAGCAACTAACATAGCAGTAACAAAGCCGATCAAAGCCGCCCAAAACTTTCTACTTGTAAGTTTTTGTACCCAGTTTATTTTATTCATATTCTTCACCTATACCTTCCAAATTTTCATTTTTAACTTTCGCTTTTTTGATACTTGATAAAGCGACTAACTCCGTACTTAAAAAAGCGAACCAACAACCGATTAAAGTTGATGGCTCGCTTCCTGTTTTCCAAAAAACCACAAAGGTAGCTATAATAAACAAAATCGTAAAACTAATTAACAAAGTTATTAAATATTTTGAAAACTTATTTTTATTTTTACTCATCTAAATCAACCACCTTCCTCTTAGAAATATCGTCAATTCGTCTATGAGCTTGTTTAGTACTTTCTTCAACTTTTACAAGTCTCTCCCTAAATTTTTCGTTATCTATTCTAATACTTGCCATTTCAGATTTCAGTTCTGTTAAAGTTGTATTTATAATTTCAAGCTTAACAATAACAGTTGTAATTTCCGTCGCATCTTGTCTATCATCACTTCTTTGATTTCTTTTCAGGTTTGTAATACCTGAATAAAGTGCAAAAGCAAGGGATACACCTGAAATTAATAATGCTATTTCAATAGTCATAACCTACCACCACCTCTACAACTCGTTAAAAATAAGGATAATATTACTCCTATTAGTAAGGATATCAAGACTACTATCGGATTTCATTTGTAGCTTAAGTATCCACCCATTTCTGCTTATTATTTCACCTGTTTCAGTGTTTTTAGGAGCAATAAAAAAAGGTCTAGGATTGAAATTCGCCGACCTTTTACCACCAAGAGGCACACCAAAAGTGCCTAGTTCAACGCATTTATCTGCTACAAAGTTATATTCTTCGCCTAAATACATAGTATCTACACAATCAGGACTATGAGCAATAAGCCTAAACTCTGTGCTATACCAGTAGTTTTCAAGTAAATGTATAACACCACTAAAAGTTATTTTATCGATTTTACTAGCTATATCTTCACTAAGCCTAACACCGTCAGAAGAAGCCTCACCATAGTAACTTGCTAGATTTTTATTATTATAGTTAACTAAAGTATTGAACTTGGCCGGCACACTTTCATAAACATTAATGGCACTTACAGAAAACCCACTAACACCGCTTATCCAAGTACTTGTACTACCATTAACGTTAGTGATAAACTCGGAGGTTTTATTTGTATTTACAGAATTTTCAAGTAGATATTTTTCTACTATATCTTCTACTAAATCTTCATCTATTGACCCATTTTCTAAACCATTTATCTTTTCGATTATTTGACTATAAATATCCTCACAAGGCTTAGAAATACTTACATCTTGAGTATAACAGCTTTTATCAAAAGTCACCTTAGCTAAATTTGTAGTACGTAAGTCACCACAAATAACACCAACACTAAACTCATTTTTACTTGAAGTATAAACTTCCCATGGCACTCCACAAGTGTTATCATCACCTATTAACATTGGATATGTAACACCAAAAACATTAAATAAAGCAGTCTTAACCCCTATCCACTCATCTGTAAAGATAAACTTTGCCCTAACAACATTTCTATTATTCGTTAAAGGACTAGGGCTACTAACTAAAGTAATTCCCATACCCTTAACATAAAAAACTAAATTTTCTATATTATTCACCACCATTTAAAAGTTTTTCAACTTCTTCTTTGTGTACCTCCGGCACATCTTCAATTGTTTTTTTACCTGCTAAAATTAATTTGTAATACATATTTGCAAAAATATTTCCCATTCTAAATTCCTCCTATAAACTCGCTTCATAAATTTCAGTAATAGCCACCATTAAATCTAAGTTTTGTTGTTCTAAAGCTAAAGTTTTTTCGTAAAGTTCTGTAGTTGTTTCCATTAATAATAAATTTTCTTCCTTTAAAACTTCAATTTCTGTTAGTGGTGCTTTTGGTAAATTTTCAAGTTCTTCTTGAATTTCTATCTCTGAAATCTTTGAAATAAAACCATTTTCGTATTTTAACTGTAAAATTCCAAATTCATTTATAATAGGTAAACCATTTTCAATATTTG